>JAWAJM010000085.1:0-3535 GCA_038996625.1 Candidatus Aenigmatarchaeota archaeon | reverse complement strand
AATTTTTTTGGAATAAGGATTAGGGAAATTCATTTGGAAGAAGATCCTGGAAGATATGATTTAAGAAACGGATACGTTGATTTTAATAGATCTGGAATCCCATTGGCTGAAATAGTTACAGAACCAGATTTTAATTCAATAGAGCAAATTGAAGACTGGTTAGACAAATTTTACACTTTTTTAAAATTTTCTAATTCAATAGTAGAAGATCCTGGAAGCATTAGAATAGATGTAAATATTTCTACAAAAGGAGAAAGAGTTGAAATAAAAAATGTAACTGGAATAAAAAACGTAATAAAAGCAATAAAATACGAATTACTTAGACAAGAAAGGAATTTAAAAATAGGTAAAGAAATAAAAAGGGAAACTAGGCATTTTGATGAAGAAAAGAAAATTACAGTACCATTAAGAGAAAAAGAGTATGTTGAAGATTATAGGTATATTCCAGAACCAGATTTGCCGAGTTTTAAAATAAATGAAGAATTAATTAACGAGGTAAAAAAAGATTTAATAATCGTTTCTGAAGAAGAGAAAAAGTTAAAGGAAGTTTATAAAATTAACGAAGAATATATTAAAAAAATTATAAAAAATCCAGTATTACTTATTTCAATTAATAAAATTTTTGAAAATGTTAAAAAAGACTTTAATAAATTAGCGGAATTAATTACTGATTACGTTTATCCTATATGCGAGGATAAAAATATAAATTTATTAAATCTTTTAGAGGATAATAACTTTCTAAAAAATTTTAATGAAATGGTTGAAAATTTGGATAGAATAGATAGAAAAAAGTTAAGAGAGATAGTCGAAGTTTTAATTTCTGGTGAAAATCCAATAGAATACGCAAAAGAGAAAAATTATTTTTTAGAGAGTGTCTCTGAGGAAGAAATAAAAAAAGTAATAGAAATAGTAATAAATGAAGAAAAAGAAGCTATAGAAGATTACAAAAAAGGGAATACAAAAGTAATAAATTATTTAATTGGAAAGACTATTCAAAAACTTAAAAAAAGAGTTGATGTAAAGATTATAGATAAATTGTTAAGAGAATCTCTATCAAAATAAAATGTTTTAAATTTTTTCTATAATATTTTCTCTAACTTTAAAGATTTTTCCTAAGAATTTTTCTATAGTATAAATATTTGTAAGTGTATGATTAGATATTTCTTCAACCTTTATTATAGATTTTTCTTCACATAATGCCAAATAAATTAAGATTTGATCTGTCATATACTTATCTAAGCATGCATTAGAATTTTCAGCTTTTTTTAGATTATTGATAGCAATCTTTGAATTTTCTAAACTATCGCTTCCTAAAATGCAATTTTCATAATAAGATGCAATAGTAACAGAAAAACCTTTACTTAATGTTTTTTCATTCCTTATCTTTAATTCAACATCTTTTAATTCATTTTTTATAACTTCAGCTTCTTCTCTTATTCTTTTTTCATCTTCAAATGCAGAAATTCTTGCTACATATTTTAAAAAATTCTTTCTTTCAATCATTTCTACACCATTTAATTTTTTTATTGGGTAAATCTCTATTTCAACTATTCCTCCACCTTTTGGATAAAACCCATGTTTTATTATGTTAATTTCTGGTTTTTCTATGCCTAAAAATTTTAAGTTTTCGAATTTAACCAAATCTATATAATCTATAGTTGGTGCATGTAATACGCATGTACCACCAATTATTCTTAATTTGACTTTTTTATTTGATAAAAAAGCTATTATTGGGTATATAGTTTGCAAAAATAGAGAAATGCTGCCAGCAGTTCCAATATTAATTTCTTCAAAATTTGGAATATTTTCTTCTTTTGGGATAAATTCGATTTCAGTGCTTCCAATGTGCAATCCTTTAACTTCTGCATTTAATAATTTAGCTGCAAATTTTGCTCCAGCCAAATGTTGAGCTTTCAATCCTGGTTGTGGTCTATTTTTTCTAATATTATAAATTCTAAAAGGTTTTTTAAGAATGCAAGATAAAGCTATTGAAGTTCTTAAAATTTGACCACCACCTTCTAAATAGCTACCATCGATTTCAATCATAAAATAATTTTGATTTTTTTAAAAAATGGGTCCGCCCGGAGTCGAACCGGGATCTCCGCCTCGTAAGGGCGGCGTCCTACCGCTAGACTACGGACCCATAAATTTATAAAAAAAGCTAGATTTAATTTATCTTTTGCCTGATATTTATTAGTATTGGAAACCTGAAGCTAATTATAGTTTTTTATGATTCAATGAATAAATAAAATATATTTGTGAAATATCGTTTTTAAAAATTCTTATAAGACCACATATTATTTACAAGAGGAGGAACAATTGTAGTGCAAAAAATTTGTTTTCATAATGTTGTAATTCTATATTGAATTATATAAGATCACTATTAAGTATGTTCTATAGATGTCTAAGACTGTTCATCTAATCATTAACAATCTCTTCTTAGTTAATTCCTAATGGTATATATTCAGACAGATATTGTTCTAGTTTCATTCTAATTTTGACTAAAATATATAGTATTTCGTGTTTTTCTGATTCGTATGAACGATACTGATTTTTTATTTCTTTGGTTTTCATATAAATTTGCTTAAATATATCTTTCTGGGGATTGAAAAGATAGTAATTAATCTATCTTCTCAATGTGAAAAAATAAAGAAAAAAACAATGAGGATAAAGATTAATATAAGCAATATTATAGTTACCAAATTAATTCTAACTATAATCGATGAGGAAGATGAATTTCTCTCCTTCTCTATGCTTGGTATTTCTGATAATTCCATTTCTTCGAAATTTCTTTCGTCTCTCTGTTCATTTAATCTATCTAGCGCTTCCCACATTTTTCGCATTATGGTTCTTTCTTCCTCTTCTATCTTTTCCCAGAATATTTGTGTATATACATAATCAGGATGACCTTTTTCGCTTCTCCAAAACTCTTCTAACTTACTTCTTAAAGGTTCTTTAGCGGTAAAAACTTGTCGAAATGTTAAAACAGGTTTTGGATCTATATGTTCTTTACAAAAATATCTCTTACAATACTTACATAAAAAAACTTCCGTTTCTTTTTTACACAAATGGTACTCGCATATTCCTGTCTTAGATTTGGGTTTTTCCATAACTATATTAAAGACTACTAAAAAATTAAAAAAACACTTATTTGTTAGTTGTTTTGGTAATAGAAGGTCACTTAAGTATTCTGGTTATTTTCTTTCAAAAACTTTTCGTAGCTATCGTAAATATCTTTGTATATGTAATAGAATCATGATGGGGCCGCTGGGATTTGAACCCAGGTTAACGGGTTTCCTCATTTTTTCAGTGCTCCATTTCTGGAGCCCGCCGTCCTACCTGGCTAGACTACGGCCCCAATAATAAAAATTTTTTATATTTTTCGATATTAATTTATATGGCAGAATTTAGATTAAGAGGATATACATTAGAAGAATTAGAAAAAATGAGTTTAGAAGATCTTGCAAAAAAAGTATTTGATTCTAGAACTAGAAGAAAGATTTTAAAAAGAGGATTTACCGAACAAGAAAAAAAG
>JAWAJM010000084.1:0-3546 GCA_038996625.1 Candidatus Aenigmatarchaeota archaeon | reverse complement strand
CGTTGTATGCTGGAACTATTGCATATCTCATTAATTTTATTGAATTAATTTTTTTAATGATATGTGCAAGATGTGGAAAAGAAACAAAAGATTTTTATGATAATCTTTGCTTAGATTGTTTTATTGAAAAAATGAAAAATATAGAAATCAATTTAAGAGTTTGTAAAAAATGTAATAGATTTTTTGTATCAAATAGAGGTTTCGAAGAAAAAGAAAGAGCAATAGATTATTATTTAAAAAAGTTTGTTTCTAAAAAAATTTCATTAGAAATAGATAAAATTCCTATAGAAAAATTAGATGTTTTTGAAAAAGAGTTTATTTGTAATGAATGTAAGGAAAAATACTCTAGAAAAGTTGAAGCTATTTTACAAGTTAGAGGTAAAGAAAATTTGGTTGAAGAAATTTTTAGAAAATATTTAATTTTTGGTAGAAAAGTAGTTGGTGGATATGATATAGATTTTTCTTCTAAGGAAGAACTAAAAAAGATAGTTAAAGAAATTAAGAAAAAATATTTGTTTGAAGTTAAAATTTCTAGAAAATTGATTGGCATTAAGGGAGGAAAAAGAAAATATAAAGATACAGTTTTATTGAAATTATATGGCAAAAGATAAAGAAATAAGTGAAGAAGAGTTGGAAATTTCTAGAATAAGGATTCCTCAGGAGGGAGAAGTTTTAGGAATTGTTGAGATGATGTTGGGTGGAGATAGAATGAAAGTTATTTGTGATGATGGTAAAGAAAGAATTTGTAGAATTCCTGGTAAGTTGAGAAAAAGAGTTTGGATTAGAGAAGGAGATTTAATATTAGTTGAACCATGGAAAATTCAAGGAGATAAAAGAGGAGATGTTGTTTTTAGGTATACTCCTACTCAAGCAAATTGGTTGAAGAAAAATGGATACATAAAGAGCTTACAGGTATAATCTTATGAAAGATTTCTTTTCTGAAAAGAAAGTTGAAGCAAAGGTTTATGATCAGAGAACCTTGCTTTCAATCTATAAGCTTTTAAAAAAAGGAATAATAAAAAAACTTGAATCAACTGTAAAAGAAGGAAAAGAAAGTGTTATTGTTTCTGCAAAAGATAAAAATGATAGATGGCTTGCCTTAAAAATTTATAGGGTTGAGCATTGCGATTTCAAAACTATGTGGAAATATTTGGTTTCTGATTTTAGATTTGAAAGAGTAAGAAAGAGTAAATGGCATGTTGTATTAAACTGGGCTAAAAGAGAGTTTAAAAATATGAAGATAGCTTTTGAAAATAGAGTCAATTGTCCAGAACCAATAGCTATTTACAATAATGTTTTGGTTATGTCCTTTATTGGTGAAAACGGAATACCTGCTCCAACCTTAGAGCAAGCAAAAAATGAAGATTTAGATTGGGATGTTTTATATAAACAAATTATAGAAGAAATAAGAAAAATGGTTAATGCAGATTTGATTCACTCTGATTTAAGTTCTTACAATATTTTGGTTTACGACAAAGCTTACATAATTGATTTTAGTCATGCTGTAACAAAGAGGCATCCATTATCATTTGAATTTTTAAAGCGAGATGTGGAAAACATTAATGATTTTTTTAAGAAAAAAGGGGTTGAAGTTGATGAAAATTTTGTTGAAAGCTTAAGGTGGTAAAATGATAGAGTATATAGTTTTGCCAGAGGAAAGAGCTAAGATAATAAAAAATAGAAAAGAATGGATAGAAAAAATAGAAAGTTTAAGTAATTGTAAGATTGAATTGGATGAACAAGAGGTAAAAATAGAAGGAGAAGATCATTTTTCAGTTTTAAGAACTAAAGAAGTTTTTAGAGCATTAGGAAGAGGATTTGATTTGAATGACGCTCTACTTTTATTAGATCAAGATTATTATTTGGATGTGATAGATTTAAAAGATTGGGGAAAAACTAGAGAGAGAAGAGTTCAGCTAAAAGGAAGAGTTATAGGAAAAAAAGGTTCTTTTAAAAAAATGTTAGAAGAAAAAACTGGAACAAAAATTATAGTTGAGGGAAAAACAATTTCCATATTAGGAAAATGGGAAGGAGTTAATCTAGCAAGAAGAGCTATAGAAATGTTACTAGAAGGAAGAATGCATACTACTGTTCAAAAATTTTTAGAAAGAGAGCTATTGAAATAAAATTTTTTAATATAAGATTACAAAATTTAAATCTGGTAAATATGGAAGATGAAAAAAGTATAGCAGAAGAAATGGGTGAAAAAATAAAGGAAATAAGTATTGCCGAATTTTTTGAAAAAAACAGACATTTGTTAGGTTATGAAAATCCGACAAAAAGTTTACTTACTGTTGTTAAAGAGCTAGTTGATAATAGCTTAGATGCTTGTTTAGAAGCTAGGATTTTACCAACTATAAAAGTTCTGGTTAAAGAAGTTAAGGAAAACGTTTTTAGAGTTGTTGTTGAAGATAATGGCCCTGGGCTGCCACCAGAAAAAATACCTTTAGCTTTTGGTAAATTTTTAGTTGGGAGTAAGTTTATGCGCTTAAGACAAAATGTTGGAACTCAAGGTATTGGAGCAAAAGGAGCAATACTTTATGCTCAATTGACAACTGGAAAGCCAGCAAAAATAACAACATACTTTAAGGGAAAAAAACATGAATTTGAACTTACTATAGATGTAATAAGAAATGAGCCAAAGGTAATTTCTAAAAAAGAAGAGCCAATAGAAAAAAATTTGCATGGATTAAAAGTAGAGCTTTTAGTTGAAGGTAGATATATAGAAAAAGGACAATCAATACCAACATACTTAAGATACATATGGATTGCAAACCCATTTACAAAAATAGTTTATGATGGACCAAATTCTAATTTTGTTTTAGAAAGAGTATTTAATGAATTACCAAAGGAACCAAAAGAGATTAAACCACATCCATATGGAGTAGAATTAGGTAGATTAAAAAGGATGGCTCATTTAACAAATAGTAGAAGTTTAATAGGATTTTTGGTTAATGATTTTTCTAGAGTAGGAAAAGATTCTGCTGAAAAAATTTGTAAGCTTGCTAAAGTAGATCCGAATAAAAAACCAAGCGATTTAACGGATGAAGAAATTGAGAGATTGCACAAAGCAATGCAAAATATTAAACTTATGTCTCCTCCTACAGATTGCCTATCTCCTCTTAAAGAAGAATATTTAATAGAAAGTTTAAAAAAAGAATTTGAGCCAGAATTTGTCACCGCTGTTATTAGAAAGCCTAGTGTATATAGAGGATATCCGTTTCAAGTTCAAGTTGGATTAGCTTATGGTGGAAAAATTAGTGAAATTAGTCAAGAAACAATTTTGCTTAGGTTCGCAAATCATACTCCTTTATTATATAACCAATCTGATTGTGCCATTACTAGAGCAGTAGAAGAAGTTGATTGGGGTAATTATAGATTGCCTAGAAACTCAAAAGGTTTACCGCCAGCACCATTAATAATTTTAGTTGATTTGATATCTGTTTGGATACCTTATAAGAGTGAGGGTAAACAAGCTATTGCAGAATATCCAGAAATAATAAAAGAAGTTAAGCTTGCTTTACAAGAAGCAGGCAGAAGACTTTC
>JAWAJM010000083.1:0-3620 GCA_038996625.1 Candidatus Aenigmatarchaeota archaeon | reverse complement strand
TTCGAAATATATTTGAAACAAATAGTAATGTTTAACATTAATGAAAGAAATTAATATAAATCTTTAATGCTATTTATATTTATATGAAATACATAAAATTTTTGAAAGAATTAAGTAAAAACGATGTAAATATTGCTGGTGGAAAAGGTGCAAATCTTGGTGAATTAATAAATTCTGGAATACCAGTTCCTAATGGTTTTGTTGTTTTAGGAAATGCATATAGAGAGCATATAGTTAGAAATGGAATAGATAAAAAAATTAAGGAAATTTTAGATCAAACAGATGTTGATAATACAGAACAACTAGAAAAAAATACTGAAAAAATTCGAGAATTAATAAAAAATGCGCCAATGCCAAAAGATGTAGAAAAAGAAATTATTGAGGCTTATAAGAAATTAAGCAAAATTGAAGGTGGTAAAGAAATTTATGTTGTTGCTAGAAGTAGTGCTACTGCAGAAGATATAAAAGAGGCAAGTTTTGCTGGCCAACAAGAAACAATTTTAAATGTAAAAGGAGTAGAAAATGTTTTAACTGCAGTTAAAAAGTGTTGGGCTTCATTATTTACTGCTAGAGCAACATTCTATAGAACAAAAAAAGGATTTGATCATTTAAAAGTTGATATTGCTGTAGTAATTCAAAAACAACTTGGAAAAATTTCTAAAGAAGAATATTTAAAGGGTAAATATGTTGCTGGTGTTGCTTTTACGATACATCCAGCGAGTGGAGATAAAAATAAAATAGTTATCGAAGCTCATTACGGTCAGGGAGAAGCTGTTGTTAGTGGATATGTTACTCCAGATACTTTTGTTATAGATAAAAGAACAGGAAAAATTTTAGAAAAACATATATCTAAAAAAACAAAAATGAAAATAGCAAGTGGGGATTTTGGATTAGAAGAAGTAGAAGTTCCTAAAGAATTAAGTGAGATTCCATGCTTAAATGATAAAATTTTAAGAGAATTGTGGAAAATTTTATTAAAAATTGAAAAACATTATAATTTTCCACAAGATGTCGAATATGTAGTTGAAAACGAAAAAATTTATATAGTTCAATCAAGACCTGTAACTGCATTTTTTGAAAAAAAGTTAGATGAAATTCATATAAAAATAAAACCGATATTAAAAGGCTTAGCTGCTAGTGGTGGAATTGCAATAGGAAAAGTAAAAATTTTAAAGGATGCTTCAGAAATTAATAAAATAGAAGAGGGAGATATATTAGTAACTACTATGACAGAACCAGATATGGTTCCTGCTATGAAAAAAGCAGCTGCGATAATTACAGACGAAGGTGGAATGACTTGCTTAGCTCCTAATACGAAATTAATTACAAATTATGGTATTTTGGAAGCAGAAAAAGTTTATAAGTTAGTTGCTGAAGATAAAGTTGTTTATCTCTTATCAATGAATTTAGAAAAAAAATTAGTTTGGAAAAGAATTATAGCTGCTGGAAGAAGAAAAGACTATATTTATAAAATTTTTATAAGAGATTTTTTTGATGCTATCTATTTAACTAAGGATCATAAGGCAATAGTTTTTGAGGATAATCAAATTAAGAAAGTTCCTATTGAAATTTTATATAAGAGAAACATTCCATTAATTTCCATAGTTGATATACCAGAAAAATTAATAAGTATAAAATCTAAAAAATTGGCATATTTAATAGGTAGTCTAATTGCTACAAAAAAATTATCAGAAGTTGTTGAAAATATAAATAGAAATAATTCCTATCAAATTCAAATATTAAAATCTGAATTATTAGAATTGGAAAATACATTTTTAATTAAGATATTAAATAATTTAGAAATATTTGTTTTAAATTTGGATAAGGAATCTACAAAGTATTTTCTAAAAGGTTTGTTAAGTGTAAATAATTCTATTGAAATATGGGAAGAAAATTTAATCAAAGCAATATCTCTTGCTTTAATTAAAATCGGAGCTTTACCAGATATAATTAATGGCAAATTAATACTGAAAAAGGATAAATTAAAAAGAAGGAAAATCTTAAGATTTCCAATTAATTTTATTTCGAAAGAAAAATATGATTATGTTTATAATTTCGAAGTCTATGGAAGTAATGAATTAGAAAAAAATTATATAATTTTATCCGAAAATTTTGTTCCAATATTAGTATCTAATTCACATGCTGCAATAGTAAGTAGAGAAATGGGAATTCCTTGTATAGTTGGAACAAAAGAAGCAACAAAAGTTTTAGTTGAAAATCAAATTGTTACTGTAGATGCATACAGAGGTTATGTATATGATGGAAAGGTCGAGGAATTATTAAAATATGTTAAGAGCGAAGAGGTTGAAGTTGAAGAAGTTAAAAAATTAAAAACTAGAACGAAGATATTAATGAATTTAGGAGTTCCAGAAGCTATTAAAAAGTATAGAAATTTGCCATTTGAAGGAATAGGTTTAATGAGAATAGAATTTATAATTGGAAGTTATATAAAATATCATCCAAACTATTTAATTGAGCAAAGAAAAGAAAATGAATATATAAACAAGTTAGCAGAAGGAATTGCTTTAGTTGCAAAAGAAATATATCCTAGATTTGTTGTTGTAAGATTTAGTGATTTTAAAACAAACGAATATGCAGCATTAATTGGTGGAGAAAAATATGAGCCAAAAGAAAATAATCCAATGCTTGGTTGGAGAGGAGCATCTAGATATATAAGTAAAGAATTTGAAAATGCATTTAGATTAGAATGTAGAGCTATAAAAAAGGTTAGAGATGAATATAATCTTAAAAATGTTTGGGTTATGATACCATTTGTAAGAACTGTTGAAGAATTAGAAAAAGTATTAAAGATAATGGAAGAAGAAGGATTAAAAAGAAGTGAAGATTTTAAAGTTTGGATGATGGCCGAGGTTCCAAGTAATGTATTTTTAGTTGATAAGTTTTCAAAATATGTTGATGGTTTCTCTATTGGATCTAATGATTTAACTCAATTAATTTTAGGAGTTGATAGAGATTCTGCGTTATTAGCAAAATTAGGATATTTTGATGAAAGAAATGAAGCTGTTTTAAGAGCTATTGAATATTTAATAAAAGAAGCACATAAAAATAAAGTAACTGTAAGTATTTGTGGACAAGCTCCAAGTGTATATCCAGAATTTACTGAATTTCTAGTTAAAGCTGGAATTGATTCAATAAGTGTGAATCCAGATGTAGTAATAAAAACTAAAAAATTAGTTTATGAAGTTGAGAAAAAATTAAAAAGATAAAGTTAATTAAAAAATATTCTTAATTTCCATACTTTCTCTGTAAATTTCTTTTAAAATTTCTAGATAATCAATTTTATTTTCTTCAATTAAATCCATTTTTCTTTCTAAATCTCTAGTTAATTCTTCGCTAATGTATTTTTCGAACTTAGCTTTTAAATATTGATAAACTTCTTTTCCTCTTTTTGTAGCAATAAGCTTATTTTTTCTAGAGATAGCATATTTTCTTTCTAAAATTTTTGAAATAATTGTTGCATAGGTTGAAGGCCTTCCTATTCCTCTTTCTTTCATCAAAGAAATTATATCTCCTTGAGAAAAAAGAGAAATAGAAGGTTTTCTGAAATAATCTTTTTCAGGATCAAAAGATTTTATTTCATATTTTCCTTCTTTTAATTC
>JAWAJM010000082.1:0-3630 GCA_038996625.1 Candidatus Aenigmatarchaeota archaeon | reverse complement strand
TTTTTGTGAAGAGGAGAGAAAAGCTATTTTAGGCTGTAAATATGAATGTTGTAAAGGAGATAATATAAATGATGGAATTTGTTGGAAAGATTGCAAAATTTATAAATTAGATCCTTTTGAAAAAAATAAAAATCTTTATTGTCAAGCTTTTCCAATTATTTATACCTCAATAAGCTATTCAGCTACTATAAACGGAACTGTTGAAATTAGTAAAAATACTTATGAAGATAGAATTAAATGGAATGTAAGAAAATCGCCAATTAATATTTTTGTAAGACCATCTCCAATACCATATAATAATCTTTTACCTTTAATGCTTACTTTGGAAATAGAAGGGGAAAATGTGCTTCTAAGAAAGTTAAGACTAGAAATTATAAATTATTCTATTGAAGTAGAAACTTTTTTTGAGAAAAAGATAGAAAGTTTAGAAGCATCACAAATTTGCGAAATAGAAGTAAATAGATTTATTAACGGAAAAGTATATCTCGGAAAAGAAAAGAGTTGTACTTTTGAACCTTTAAATATTACAGTTAAAAGAATTTTAAAAGATAGAGTTGAAGAAAAAATAGCAACCAAAAGTGAGGATATAAATAAATTAATAAATTCTGTTTGTAAAGAATATATTTCTGATGGAAAAATAGACTATGAAAACTGTGCAAAAGAATTAAATAAAATAGGATATAATATTTGTAGTTTGTATAGCGATTTAGAAGTTTGTAAAATCGGGGAGGAAAAGTTAAATAAAATAATTATTCTTATTTCAGCCGAAATTGAAAAAAAAGAAGAATATAGAAAAAAATTAATACCAACTTTTTGTTAATTACTTTATTTTACAGCCGCAAAGCTTTACTAAACAATCTTTAAAAGATCTTAAACCCAAATAATTACATATATTTCTGTAGCTTGCAAAATCATCTCCATCTTTTACACCAATATCTCTATTCCTGATTTTTGATGATAAATCATATTCTGAAATTCCAAGCTCATAAGGACTACTTACTTCAACTACTAAACATTTTGTTTTATCAACTATTTCTGAACAAAATATACTTTTTATATTTTCTCTTTTCATCCAATCTAAAGGGCTACTTCCTATTCCTAGCCAAGATAAAACAAAAAATGCTGTTACTATTAAAATTACAATTATTATTATTATTTCTAGTGTTGTTAAAACTTTCATAATAATATATTAAGTAGTTTTTAAATATTTTTTGGGCCCGGCGGGATTTGAACCCGCGACCTACCGGTTAAGAGCCGGCCGCTCTACCTACTGAGCTACGGGCCCATAAATTATCTTAGTTTTCTTTTTTTCATAGAAAATAATTTTTATTATACAATTATGTTAAATAATAAAATCTATAATATAAAAAAATTTAAATTTTATCTATGAAGGATTTAGAAAGCAAATTGTATCAAAATTCTCAATATAAAAAATTAGAAGAAAAATTAAGAAAAGAATTAGATAAAAGATATCCTATGTTAAAAGAAAGTGAAATTAAAGAAATTCAAACTATTTTTTTCTATTACACTCCATGCAACAGAAAAATATATTGTATTATCAAAAATTAATATTGCAGATATTATAAATTTTAGCTATGCTATATATTTCATAAATTACATTAATAGCCATCCAAATACATTACCATCTTTTTTTGCTCTTATTAACTTAGTTTTTATTCTATCTTTGGAAACATTTTTAATTTTTTATAGAAAAAATTTAAAAATACATGAAATGATTCACTCATATAGATTAAGATATTTTCATTTTTATCAAAAAATTAAAGGTAAAGAAAAAGATAACTCTTTCATTTCTAATATTCGAGAGAAATTAAAAGAAAATGTAATTACTTCTGATAACAAAATTCTTTCTTTCTTTTCTAGAGAATTTTTGTTAATATTATCTGTTCCATCTGTTTCTAATTTAATAAAATTAATGGTTTTATTAAAAATAAGTATATTGAAATCAAAAATCAAGTTTTTAATTTTTTAGGGGGTTTGAATTAAAAATTGTAATTTCTTGGATTTCTGTTTCAGATTTTTGTATTTTTTTCAAAAATTTTAGAGTTGGAATTAAAAAGATTAATTAAAGTAAAAATCGAAAGAAAAAATAATATTGAAGAAATCAAAAACAACAAAATTGAAAATATAAATAATAATTTATTAATTAACTTTATTTTCATAATAAATTTTGCATAAACTTAAATAAATACATCTAAAATACTTATTATGGAATTCGGAATAAAGATAAAGAAAAGAGATGGAAAAGTTGAAGATTTTATTGTAGAAAAAATTGTTGTTAGTATTTTAAGAAGTGGTGCAGATATAAAAACTGCTAGAAAAATTGCTTATATTGTTTTAGGAAAAATATTAGAAAAAAATAAGAAAGAAATTTCAACAAAAGAATTAACAAAAATTGTATTAAACTTACTTAAAAAAGAAAATTTTATGGCATACAAGAATTGGATTATATTTAATAAATATTTAAAGAAAAAAAGAAAAGAGTTTGAAAAAAAATTATCAAAAAATTTATTAGAATATTTAAAAAAGAAATAAAAGAGGAAAGGGAATTATTTAAGTATTTCAATTCCAAGCAAACTACTTGTTTCTCTTGTTAAAGCTCTTTCAGTTGAAATTCTTCCCAAAATATATGGAGATTTTACTCCAGTAACTATTGTAATAACTTGAATTCTTCCTTCATATTCTGGCATAATTCTTGCTCCTACAAAAACTGTTGCACTAGGATCTAATTGAGAGTATACATGATGCATTATCTGATGTACCTCTTCTAATTTCAAATCTTCTCCACCAGTTACATGTATTAATGCGCCAGCAGCTCCTGTATAATCAACATCTATTAATGGATTTTGCAACGCTTTCATAACAGCATCTCTTGCTCTATCGCTCGAAGAGCTTTCAGCTATTCCCAGTGCTGCAACACCACCACCTGTACTCATTACACTTCGTACATCAGCATAGTCTAAGTTAATTAAGCTAGGTAATGTTATTGTTTCTGTAATTCCTTTTATCATATTAGCAACTAATTCATCTGCAACTGCAAAAGCTTGTTGCAATGTTAAATTTCCAGCATATTTTAGTAATCTATCATTTTCAATAACAATAACAGTATCAGCATGTTCTCTTAATCTAGCTAATCCTTCTTCAGCTTTAAATCTTCTAGATCCTTCTGCACTAAATGGCATTTCAACAACTCCGATAACTAATGCTCCCATAGATTTTGCTATCTCTGCAACTACTGGAGAAGCTCCAGTACCAGTACCTTTTCCTAATCCAGCTAATACAAAAACCATATCTGCTCCCTCTATAGCTTCTTTAATTTCATTTCTACTTTCTTCAGCAGCCTTTCTTCCAACTTCAGGAATTCCACCACAACCCAAACCTTTTGTTAATTCTTTTCCTATTAAAATTCTTTTATCTGCTTTTGTTACAGCTAAGTGTTTTGCGTCAGTATTTAATGCTACAGTAATAGCTCCATAAACTCCTAATTCATGCAATCTTGTAATTGTATTGCAACCAGCACCTCCAACACCAACTGCAACAATTTTTGCTTTTTTAACATCTACACCAAATTGTTCTTTTGCTAATTGAAAATAATCTACATCCTTTCTAATT
>JAWAJM010000081.1:0-3704 GCA_038996625.1 Candidatus Aenigmatarchaeota archaeon | reverse complement strand
ATTTGCGACTTTTGTATAATCAACGCCTAAAGCAACACATATCTCTTTTGTTGTGATATGATTGCCGTCAAATGTTTTCAAAACTTCTAAAACATCTTTATAATCAACATATTTGTCATTTACAACTTTATTTTTAGTAAATGATGACAATTCTTTTTTTACAATTTCAAAATGTTTTTTACACAATTTCGTGTTTAAAATAATTTTTGTAGCTTCGTTTTTACAATTTCTATATTCACATCTCATTTTATCACCTCAAACTCAGAAGAACCGCAGCTACAAATCCAATATTTTCGTGCAATTTCTTCAGTGCCGATAAAAGTTGTAGTATAACCGCATCTTTTGCATTTTATTTTTACCACATCTTCGAAAACTTTCTTCTTTTGTTCAAATCTTAATTTTTTAATTTCTTCTAGCAAGTTATCTATGTATTCACTTGCCTCGCTTTTATTCATTTTCTCAAAATCTACTTTTAGTAATTCGTTGTTTTTGTCAAGCTCTTCAAGTCTTTTACGCAAATCTAAAATATAGCTTTTTTGTAATTCAGTAATCATTCAATCACCCCAAACAATAGTTTTGTAAAGTTGCTCATTTTTCTCACCTCCTTTTTGTTTGTATTTCCGTAAGTCAAAATATAGAAATATTCCTATCGTGTAATAAATTATAGCTCCAATTAAGTAGAGTTCTGCGCTGTTACAGAAAAGTGCCAAAAACAAAGTTCCAAAAAATATACTTAAGCAATATACCATCACCTTCACGATTATTATATTTTCTATTGTTATTGTTTTAAGAAGTTTTACACTTTTATCTTTCATTTTTTCTCACCTCCTCACTTTACTATTACAGGCGGCAGATTTTTATCAATATCTGCAATAACATAACCACATTTCTTCGATTTTTTCGGTGTTATTAAATGCAAAGTTAATTGACAACCAAGTCCCGCATGATTTATCTCTATTATAGCATGTTTCACAATCCATGTATGTTCTTCAGCATAATTAAAAGTGTCTGGGTTTTCTTCATTGAATATTTTTCCTTTATAATAAAAGAAAAAACTCATACCACCACTTGTTTCCATTACTACTTTTATTATCCCGTTCCATAGCTTCTCAAAAAAATCTAAAATTTTCTTAATCTCCCATCCTTCTTCAGTCATTGTTTTCCTCCTCCCACCACATTTTTCCAATATCGCGAGGTAACTTTTGTATAGTTCTGTTTTCAAACTCATCGATTTTTATTAAGAAGTAGTCCCATTCGTTATCGAGATAGTTCCAACGCCTTTCAATTAAAGAATGCAAAACGGCGCCATCTTGTCTTACAATAGTTCCAAGTTTTTTAGCTTGACATCTCATACCGCAATCACCTCCCCTTCGATTTGTCTTATCACATTTTCAAAATTGAGTGAATATTCTTTTAACAAACTTTCAAGATAGTCTTTTCTAATTTTGTAATACCATTTGCCTGAAACCATTCTTTTTTCTTTAAACTTAAGCTTTTTCAGTATCATACCAACCTTTTGTGAAGTTGTTTCAATTTCGAAAATATTTTGCAATTCTTCAACTATATCCTTCGGTTTAATTTCATAATCATTATAATCATTTTTGTAACTTTTGTATGCCAAAAGTTTAAGAATATTAACATCCAACCTTTCTTCTTCTTCACTCTTTCTTCTTTCCATGCTTTTTTCTTCTAAATATTTAAGCAAATCTTCATAAACAATATCATCACACAATTTTGCTAATGTGAGTAATGGCTTGTAAATATCTTTTTCTCTAGGTGTTAAATTGCCCTCAATTTTTATTTTTTCATACATTTTTCTCACAAGCTTAAAGTTACAAATAGCGAATGCTAAGCAAACCGGTCTAATAAAGCCCGAAAATATAACATCTTTATAATCAACTTTTCTTTCAGCTTTTTCTCCAGTACTTCTAACCATTACAAAAGTTAGTGCCCTATCTTCAATTACGTCATCAAAACCCTTAATTCCAGCCAGTATTTTTGGACCAAATATATCAAAAGCCCTTGGCATAAATGTTTTCGTTTTTTTCTTACTTTTTTCCTCAGCTCTCCAAACAGGAAAGTTTTTTTGATAGCCAGATAGTAACATCTGCCTTAAGTCTGTTGAATATTTTTCTGAAGCGATTGGATCTGCTTCATCTATCAGTAAGGTTGGTTGGAATAATTCAACCATTCTAAACAATGCTGGAGGAGAAATATGAGAAGAAGAAAGTGGGTTCCAGGCAATAGCTCTTGCTATCTCCAAATTTTTTGTTTTTCCACTCCTTTTTTCGCCCCAAAAGATTACGTATGGATAATAATCGAAAACTCTATACATGTACGTGCCTACAAGATAAAGGCTGTAAAATAAACTTGCCTTTTCCTCTTCTTTATAATCAATGTAAAAGTCAATTATTTTAGAGATAAAAATTATGAAGTCCCAGAAAAAGTTTTTAAGTTGGTGATATAGTGAGGTGATAGATATTTTTTTAGACATACTATCACTAATTATTATATAATCATTTATTTTTTCAAAAAAATATTGAGAAAAATCAGTATTAAACAATGGTGATAGTGGTGATAATTTTAAGAAGTTTTCATAAATCCTTTTGAGCAATTTGAAAAATAATAATACGTCCAAGAAAGTATCTATCAACTCACCACTATCACCATTATTATCTCTAATTCCTTCTTCTAAGTCGTTTACTTCTTCTTCCAATTCGAAAAATTCAACTCGTAATGCATCAAATTTTTTTCTTAATTCATTAATGTCTAGAAATAGCTGCAATGTTTCTGGTGTAATAATTTGATAAGGATATATACTTACTTCTTTAGCTAGTTCAGATGCTCTTTTCAGACCACTTCTTGTTAATGTCCAAACATCCTCTATGATCTCTTCTCTTTCTTCGAATTTTACCAGTGATGGTAAAGGAAAAGAAAATCTGAAATCACCAGTTTCGAAATCAAAATCCTGATAAATTTTCATTTTGTTAATTTTTTGAAAAAGAGGTATTATTTGCAGTACTTTTTCCTCAGGCATTCTACCACCTCATTAATAAAATCATTAAATTTTTTCTCCAATTCCTTTCCTTTTTCAAAATCTTTTTGTAAAACCCAAAAAACGACAAAATTTAGCTTTTCGAGGTTATTTAAAACCTGTTTTAGCCATATTTCTTTAATTGATTTTTGTTTTAATTCGAAATAATTTTCAATTAAAGCCATGTCTATATTTTCATTTTTTTCGAATGCCTGCTTAATTTTAGAGAATGTTATCACTTCGCTCATTATTTACACCAGCAGTAACTTTAGTAACTTTTTCTTTTGCCTGATCTATTAACCACTCGAAAAATTCGCTATAATTTTTAAATCTCATTTTCTTTTCAATTAATAAAAAGTCTCTAAATTCTTTTATCTTATTAAATACCTGCTCATTAACAATGATCGCGTTTCTCTTCATATGATAAAATAATAAACAAGAAAATAAAAAAATTGTAAAATATAAACAAAAAAATTTAAACAAAAACATCTTCAATTATTACTAGATTTCCTAGCCTTTTTGTTTTGATTTTTCCTTCTGCTTCAAAAAGTTTGTACCATTTGTGGGCTGTTGCGTAGTTTAGATTGTATTCCCTAACAATTTCTCGCAGATATCTGCCTTTGTTTCTTTTAAAAATTTCTAGGATTTGTTTTTCCATACCCCCCATTTT
>JAWAJM010000080.1:0-3723 GCA_038996625.1 Candidatus Aenigmatarchaeota archaeon | reverse complement strand
CATCATATTTTATAATTTGACCTACATATGCTCCTTCATGAGCTATTTGAAATATTCTTTTTCCATCAATCTTGACTAACATTACTAAAGCGCTTCTTCCTGGATCATCTAGAATATCTTCAACTATTCCTTCGCCTTTTCCATTGTAATACTCTACTTTACATAAATACCTATGACTTGGGGCTCTATATCTTGGTCCGCCTTTACCTCTAGCTCTTGCAATTATACGTTTTCCCATAAAATCACCTTATAATATTCCTAATCTAACAGCTATATCACTAGCTTTAAATTCGGGTTTTAGCTTTATAAATGCTTTCTTCTTTCCATCTTTTGTAATTAAAGTATTTACCTTTTCTACTTTAACTTCAAAAAGTTTTTCAAAGGCCTCTTTAATTTGTTTTTTATTTGCCTTTCTACTAACAATAAAAACTATTTTATTCTCTTTTTCAATCAATCCAACTGCCTTTTCAGTAACCAATGGATACAACAATATTTTATATGGGTCCATCAAATCACCTTAATATTTTTTAATTCTTCAATAGCTCCTCTTGTAAAAACAGTTAATCTTCCGGGCTTTCCTCCAGGAGCCAAATTTTCAACAGACAAATCCTTAACTCTAACAACCTCACAACCAGGAATATTCTCAACTGCTTTTTTTAAATTAACATCATTTTTAACAACAAACAAAATTCCTTTCTTTTTCTTGTATCTTCTACCTCTCATCTTACCTTTACCCGCTCTAACTTTTTTATTTTTCAATCTTTCGAGCTCTTCCTTTAAACCAATTTTTTCTAAAAATTTAATAACATCTTTTGTTTTGCTCAAATTTTCAAATTCGTCTTCAACAACTATAGGAACCTCTTTTATTCCATCTATTCTATGTCTATTCTTAACAAAATCTAAAATAGCTGTCGCAGAAATTGCTGATAAAATTGCTTTTCTTTTTTCTTTTTTATTGATTTTTTGATACCATATTTTTTCAACAACAGGAGGATGTGCTGGTCTACCTCCTTTAGTTTGAGGTGCAATTCTCGCTTGCCAAAAAAGAGAAGGAACTGTTTTACCATGCAATCTTTGGTGTCTTGCTATTCCTCTATTCATCATTGAGTATCTCGTTCTTCTTTCGCCATGATAGTGAGCAGAAGTTCTTAAACCTGATAATTTGTTTGCTCCATAAGGTTGTCTCTTATGACTTTGGATAGCCAAAAAAGCTCTAAGAATTAAGTCTTCTCTGACAGGATAGTAAAATACTTTTGGTAATTCAATATTTTCTTTTATATTTCCATTAATATCATAAACTACTACCATTTTATTCCACCACCACTTTCTTTATTTCGTATGGCAAAATTGGTGGTTCTTTACTCCTTATAGCCTTTCTTATAAAAATTAACCTCTTTTTGCTTCCTGGAACAGAACCCTCTATAAGTACGTATTTACTTCTAACTAAACCGTATCTTATAAACCCTCCTTTTGGATTTATTTCGTTACCATCACCAAGTTTTATTATTCTTTTATTCAATTCTGTTCTAGTTTGAAATCCCATTTGCCCGGCCATAGGAACAGTCCATCTAACTTTTCCTGGTCTTTCTTGTCCCAATGAACCAACATGCCTTCTTTTCTCTTTGGCTTTTCTTCCCTGAATTTTTATTCCAAATCTTTTTACTGGACCTTGTGTTCCTTTACCTTTTGTTACACCTATAACATCAACAACTTCTCCTTCCTTAAAAACTTCATCAATAGATATTTCGTTTCCTAATTTAGAAATTGCATATTCAAATTTTTCTTTAATATCTTTGCCGCCAACTTCAATCTCAAAAATTTCTGGTTTTTTCTTTCCAATTCCAGCTTTTTTTGGTTGAGTTGCTACAATAAGTCTTATTTTTTCGATTTTATCCAATATTTTCTTTATTTCTTCTATCTTTTGCTCGGAGTAATTAGACTTTATTTTAACTTTTCTTTCTAATTCTTTTGGTAAATCTTTCGCATATACTTCCGTAAAGACTTTATATCCTTTGTTTGTTTTAGTATAAAATCTAATTCCAATAACCTTTAAAGGAACGACCTCTATTATGGTTGCTGGTATAGAAATAACTTGACCAAAAGATGGGGAATTTTTCTTATTATTTAAAGCCATAACATGACACATTCCGACCTTATAGCCAGCAAAAGCTAATGGTAATACTTTATCTAAATAGGGATAAGTATCCAAAGAGGGATAAATACGAAAGGCCCTTTTTCTAGGATAAAAGGCCAAACTTCCTTCCCTTGGTTTTTTAACACTCGGCATTTTTCTCCTCTCTTAACCTATATTCTTTTTCCAAACTAATTATTTAAGATTATTTTATTACCATTTAAATTTTTTGATAAGCAATTCTTTTAATGGAATGTATATTTTGCAAGATTGCAAAAAAGGAAATAAAAAGTCATATTGTATATGAAGATGAAAATTTTTTAGCAATATTGGATGTTAACCCTAGATCTACAGGAATGACATTAGTTTTACCAAAAACTCATATACAAAGCCTTGAGGAAAACGCAGAAATTTCTAAAGGACTTTTTGAAACTTCCATAAAGATAAGTAAGGCCATAAAAAAGGCTTTATCCCCTCTAGCTATTAGTATTGCTTATCTACCATCGAAAATCGAACACATACATCTAAGAATTTATCCATACTACGAAAATGAACTTCCTATTATAGAAAATAAAATCAAAGAAACTTCTAAAGACGAACTTGAGAAAATAAAAGAGATGATAAAAAATAGTTTAGAGTATGAAATTAAAAAAGAAAAACAGCCAGATAATATAGAAGATAAAATAGAAAAAGTTATAGATAGAATAGAATCAAGTACGAAAATTGAAGATCAGGAAAAAGGTTTAAGTAGAAGAAAAAGAGATTGGATTATAGCTTAATTTTAAATATCAATCTTTTTCCTTACCAAAAAACTAGAAATACCATTGAAAAAACTAGCAACAAAAAATATAAACGAAAGTCCAAATATGCTAATTAAAATACTAGAAAATATTGCTGAAATTCCGTATCCTATATTCCAAAAAGAGTCGATAAATCCTATTTCTTTTCCTCTTTTTTTCCTAGATGTTACTTCAGCTAAAAGTGAAAAGAATGCAGGAATTTGAAAAGAATATCCTATAGCGTTTATAACTTCAACAAAAACCAAAGATACTAAATCTTTTACCACAGGATATAAAAGTATAGCAAAAGATGAAATAATTCCACCTATAACAAACATTTTACTCTTTCCAAATTTATCAATTAGATGTGACAAAAGAAGCTCGAACACGCCAACTATTATCCAGTAAATTCCAATAATCAAAGCTACTAAAGAGATGTTTCCCACTATTCTTTCGAAATATATTGCATAAACTGGGCCTAACATTCCGGTACTTAAGGCTATCAAAGATTGCGTAATGGCTAACACGAGTATTCTCTCTTTTTTCATTCTCAACACCTTCTACTAAGAGCTTAACCATTATCATCAACTTTTAATGATTATAAGTTTAGATTTTACTCTTTACGTATTCTAAAAATCATTTTTTACTAGATACCGTAATATAATATTGTCTACATATTTAAATTTTTTGCCGTTTTGTAAGATTTTTACTCTAATTCAATTTTTATAATTGGCCTTTTACTTGTTTCATTAAACCCTATATTTTCAATTTTAATTCTGTAGTTTCCTTTTCCAATTTTGAAATTGGAAATTA
>JAWAJM010000079.1:0-3745 GCA_038996625.1 Candidatus Aenigmatarchaeota archaeon | reverse complement strand
TAGACTTGAAACAAAGGAAGTTCGGAAAAACAACTCATAGATGTAAAAGATGTGGCTCTACTAGAGGAGTAATAAGAAAATATGGAATAAATCTGTGTAGAAAGTGTTTTAGAGAAGTGGCCGAAGAAATTGGATTTAAGAAATACAGTTAAATATTATGATAGAGATTATTTCTTTGATAATATTATTTTTTGGTCTGCTAATAGCTTCTTACTATGACTTAAAAACGACAGAAATTCCTGATAGGTTTGCCTATATTTTTTTATCAATTGGTGTTATCTTATTTATTGTTAACAGCTATATAAACAACTTTAATAATTTTATTGACAACTTTATAATTTCTCTATTTATTTCTTCAATTGGTTTTATTATGTATTTTTTTGGACAATGGGGCTTAGGCGACTCCTTTCTATTAGCATCATCAACATTTTTTCTATTTTTCAAAACTTCAAAATCTTTTTTTATCTATCCGCAATTAGATTTTTTTTCCAATCTAATTATAGTTGGTTCATTTTACATACCACTTTATTCTTTACCAGGATTTTTAAGAGACAAAAAAGCAAAGAAGTTATTTATAAATAGAGTTAAAGAATTTTCTTCTAGAATTCTGTTTTTAATTTTTCTATTTTCGGTATTATTTTTAGTAATTTCTTTCTATTTATTAAAACAAATTTTTATCAGACCATTGATTTTTGTGGTAACATTTACTTTGTTTTTGAATTACCTTTGGATATATCTTAAAGCTTGCGAAAAAATGTTTATAAAAAGGATTAAAGTTAATGAGTTAAAAGTAGGCGACGTACTTCTTGAAAGTAAAAGATGGGACGGAATAGATAAAAAAGAAATAGAAAAAATAAAGAAAGCCAGAAAAAAATACGTATATATTAAAAATGGTGTTGCTTTTGCTCCAGTTTTTCTTATTTCTTTAATAGTGACATTACTAATTGGTAATCTCTACTCTTATATTTTGGAATTTTTTTGGCTTTTATTATAAGCAGAATAACTAATAAATGATAGCCGATGACATAAAAATAAGAAAAATTTTTGCATGCAATTCAAAACCAACTATTGAAGTAGAAGTTGTAACAAAAAAAGGAAAATTTTATGCTTCTGTCCCTTTTGGTACTAGTACTAGCAAATATGAGGTTGTTTATAAAGATGTTAAAGAAGTCATATCGATATTTCATCAAATAAAAAAATATTTCATAGATAGCTTTAAGAATCAAGAAGAAGTAGATTTATTACTACATTCTATAGACGAAACTCAAGATTTTAGAAAAATTGGTGGAAATTTAAGTTTAGGAATTTCTTTAGCTTTTCTGAAGGCTTTTGCTGCTGAGGAGGGAGTTGAAGTATATCAGTATTTGACTTCAAAACCAACAATACCTAAGCCTGTTTGTAATGTAGCTGGTGGATGGAAAGGCCAAAGTGATATTCAAGAATTTTTAGTTCTACCTTTACATCAAGAATCTTTTAGAGAGTCTATTGATGAAATTTCTAGTCTGTATTTAAAACTTGGAGAATATTTAAGTAAAAAAGATAAGAGCTTTAAATTTGGAAAAAACATAGAATCTGCTTGGATTACAAATTTAAAAACAGAAGAAATACTTCAAATTCTTAGAGAAATAAAAACAGAAAATTTAGTATTAGGGTTAGATGTAGCAGCCAGTAATCTTTGGAATGGAGAAATGTATGTTTATAGAGATAAAGTTTTGTCTACAATGCAGCAATTAGAGTATATTGACTCATTAATTAGAGAATTTAAGATATTCTATGTTGAAGATCCTTTCCATCAAGACGATTTTGTAAGTTTTTCTGTCTTAACCAAAAATGTAAGAGGTTTGGTTGTTGGTGATGATCTTTATGCAACAAATGTTAATAGATTGAAAATGGGATTGGATATAAAAGCCACGAATGCAGTTTTAGTTAAGCCAAATCAAATAGGCACAGTAACAGACACAATAAAATTTGTAAAAGAAGCAAGAAAAAACAATCTTAAAGTTGTAATATCTCATAGAAGTGGTGAAACAGATGATACTATTTTATCTCATTTAGCTGTAGGATTGAATGCAGATTATTTTAAATTGGGTATTTCTGGAGAAAGAATAGTAAAAATAAATGAAATGATAAGAATAGAGGAAAAAATTTAGTATAAGTATCTACTTTTTTCCCATTCATCAGAAACTACTTTGAAGATTTGATGTAACTCTTTTAGTCTCTGTAAATCATCTCTACAATGTTCTATAATTTTATCTCTATTTTCTGACTTACCTTCTAAGTATTCTTGATACAACATTAAAGTATCCTTTCCTTTTAATTCTAGGTTTTTTTCCAAGCCAAAAAACAAGCTTATATTTTCTAAGCTATTACTAGAAAGTCTTAATTTTTCTCTTGCAAATTTTAGAAGGTCTATTATCTTAAGCGAATTAAATATAGATACATCCAAACCAAATTTTAGACATCTTGTTAATAAAAATGGAATATCAAAATCAGAATTCCAAATATATATTTTATCGTTTTTAATTTCCTTCAAAAAGTCTAAAAAACTTTCTAATACATTTTTTTCCATTTTAGGAGAATCTACAAAAAAGAATTTTTCTTCTTCATTTACAATTAAACCAATTACTATAACTGATCCTATATCAGCATACAAATTTGTCGTTTCTATATCTAGATAAACTGTCATATTCTATATTGTTGTTTAGTAAAAAATCTTTAAATATTTCCTATTCCTATACTTTTTCTTGAGGAAAAATTTTCTATAGTGTAATTTTTCTTTTTCGAGTATTTTTTAATTAATTTTTCTACTTTATCATTTAATTCGGCTTGGAATAAATTTTCTCCGTAAATATTTTGCGCTAAGATTATAACACCTAAGGATGCAGCCTCTTCTATTAGCCTCTTTTGTGTCTCTCTATACTTTTTTTCGTAATACTTTATTTTTTCGATTATTTCATCTATATCTGAGCAATCTACAGTATAAGAAATACCTCTAAACAAAACATAGCAGTTTTCCTTTCCAAATATTATTTTAACTTTTTCTTTCATACTAGAATTTCATTAGAGTATCTACCAGCTTCTTTGCAGCTTCTTTTGTTTCTGTGTCAGTAGGTCTTAGTATTTCTTCTATTACCTTTTCTATCGCTTTTCTCTTTTCTGCTTCACCAATTTCAACTATTGCTTTAAATGGCTCTTCAACTTTTCCTAGTTTTTCTTCAACTTTTTTTAATTCTTTTGCTAGTTGAGCTATTGCAACCCAGAGTTGAGCTATTCTTACGTCGTCTGCTTGTGTATATGCATATCTATAACAACTAACCTTTTCTAAAACTTCTTTTAAAACTTCCTTTATTTCAGGTTGCAAGTTTTCTTTCCAATCTGCCATAAACTTTTATGTAGAGAAAAGCTTAAATGCTTTTATTATCTTTAAGTAAAAACAATTTATGAAAATATATTTAGGTCCCGGTGGAAATTGTATAACGGCAAAAGATTCTAAGACAGAAAGTTCTTTTGAGAGATTGAAAGAGCTAGGATTAAACGCTCAAGAAATAGAATTTGTTAGAAATATTTACATAAAAGAAAAAGATGCAGAAAGATTAGGAAACTTGGCTAAAAGTTATGGTATAAAACTCAGCGTTCATGCACCATACTTTATAAATTTACTTTCTGATGATAGTAAAAAAGTGGAAGCTTCAATAAAAAGAATTATTAATAGTATAAAAGTTGCAGAAATTTTGGAGGCGGAATA
>JAWAJM010000078.1:0-3768 GCA_038996625.1 Candidatus Aenigmatarchaeota archaeon | reverse complement strand
TCAAATTATGAAAAATCTAAATACTTCTGGTCTAATATCCCAAGGAAAGATGAGAAGCGATTGTAATGATATAAGATTTACAGATAGCGATGGTATAACATTGTTAAACTTTTGGATCGAAAGCGGATGCAATACTGCTAACACTACTATATGGGTAAAAGTTCCAAAGATTCCTGCAAATTCCCTAAAAAGAATATATCTTTATTACGGAAATGCAAGCGCAACTAATATGAGCAACGGAAGCCTGGTTTTTGACTTTTATGACGATTTTGACGGAACGAGTTTGAATCCAAACATATGGGCTATTTATTCAAGCAACTACGCTGTTTCAGGTGGTACCCTAAGATTAAATACTGGTGGAGTAGAATTAGTAAATCCATTACCTTTTATATTTCAAGATGGTTATATAGCAGAGGTTAGGGTTTCACACGCAAATACTGCGGCAGCGAGATATGGTGGAGTTTTGCCTTCTGTTGCCTCTTCTCCTTTTACAAATGCAAGTAATGCAAACAGTAGCGCTACAATTCTATTTATGAGGGGTAGTGGAGTAACTACAGTATATTATTGGATAGGAAGTGGTAATTCTGCCTCTTTTGATGTTGCAAATGATGTTAGTACAGGATGGAGCTTTGCTAATAACGTATGGAATATTACTGGAATTAGCGTGTTGGGTGGAAATGTAAAGCTATGGAGAGCCAGACAATCTATTGTAAGCGTTACTGGAATTAATTGGGGAAAAAACATTACGTATGTCAAGCTTGGTTCATATCATAGGGCAAACACATACAATATTCATGATACAATATATGATTGGATAATAGTCAGAAAATACATAGAACCAGAACCCCAAGTAACATTAAACAATGAGTTGAATGCTTCGCAACTTAGAATATATCAATATAATTATTCTGATACATGGTGGGATGGAAGATATAATTATACAATATTTGTAAGAGATAGCTTAGGAAATACAGGAACTCTAAACGATAGTTTTATAGTAAGCATAAATGCATCGATATTTGTTAATACAACTAATGCAACTTATAGGCAAGATGACAACGTCTCCCTTGCTTCAAATTCAAATATTACAAACTATAATAATGAGTTTTTCGGATTAGTTGAAGTTTACATAGAAAAGAATATAACTAACTCCTGGAACTATATAACAACTCTACTTAATGATTCCGAAACAGGCACAATTAGAAGATTTTCTAGCGGTAGCTTTTTCAATTTGAGTAATGTAACTAATCAATGGAATATAACTTCGCACCTAGGTAGGTTCAGAGTTGTTGCAAGAGTTGTAAATCCTTATGGAGATGTATTAAACTCATCTGACTCAAAACCACTAATTTCTATTAGCTATTTTGATGTAATTCCTACCATACTAAAAATAAATATAACATCACTAAATGAATCTGCAGGAAATGATTTTAATACTAATATAACTGTTTGGAATGGAAGCCAAGTTATTAGATCTTCTTTAGGTTCATTGGAAGAAGATTTATTATTATATGAAACATACAATATTACTTTTGAGAGAACTTGCACCAATTTGCTTCATGTTATTGTAAGAGATATAAATATTACTAGAAAAAACATTACATCACAAATAATTTGTAATTATAATAATAACCTTCGTGGTTTGAAAATAGTAACTCCTATATTTGCATTAAACGTGACAAATATATCTTTCCAAAACTCTACCCTAAGTTTGCCAAAAAAAGCTTTGCCAACCCATATACTTCATTGCAAGAATTGGAATTTTGAGACTGCAACATGTTCTAACTTGAATATAATACCTAAGGAGAATATGTTAGATTATTATGAAAACGAAACGCATATAAGATTTACTGTAACTAAATTTGACGCTTATGGTGGTATACTATTACCAGATTTAGTAGTAAATGATATCAAATTTAACAATACCAATGCAAAAGAGTTCGAAAGCATAAAGATTCTAGTAAACTTAAGCAACTATGGAGATGCAAACGTAACCGATGCAAAGATGATACTAAAAATTGGTTTATGGAACGGAACTGGTTTGGTAAACGAGACAAACTATACCGAATATATAAACTTAAGTTCTGGAGAATACTTAGAGCTCAATTTTACCTGGGTAGCGAAACCAGGTACCTGGATTTTTAACGCAACAATAGATCCAGATGATGAAATAGAAGAACTTAACGAAAATAATAATGCGATGGTAAAAAACTATACTATAAGTGCATGGCACATATTTTACGGAAAAGTTAACTCTAGGATTATTTTGAGTTTAAATAATGGAATCAATTTTACACAATGGATTCCAGAAACTCTAAATGGAACATTATATTTTGCTGATTATGATTCAACATTCTCTTTTAGTGATTTGGCTCCTCTTAATGGAACCAACGATCTATATGAGGCAGATATTTCTTTGAATATGATTGGGTTTAACGATTCTATAAAAAGTTTATACGATAAGAATAACGATGGACTTCCGGACTCATATGATTGCTTTATAGTAAATGGCCGTGAAATGTGTAATATCCCTATAATAAATTCGACAGATGAAAATGAGGGTAACTTCGTTACTGGAATATTGTGGGATAAAGGAGATGGTGGAAGCGAATATGATGGAACTCAAGATTTAGTCTTCATAACAAAAATAAATAAAAACTCTAAAGGAAGTTATGGAACATACGATTATGAGATTGCAATACCATGCTATTTAAGAGAACTAAGAGGAAGCGAAAATCTGGTAGTAATATATTTTGAATTATACTAAGATCCAAGAAGCTTTTACATATTACCATAGTTAAAACTTTTTCAGGAACCTTAAAAGAAGGAAAAAATATTATGGCATTTTTCTTTCAAAGAAGTTCGAGAATTCTGTAATTTTATTTTGAAAATTTTTCAATACCAAATATTTTTAAATTTTCGAAATAGAAACAAAAGCTTTAAATATTTTGATTAGAAATATTGTAAATTTTATTTTAAAGAATAAAGGAAACACATCTCAAGATTTTAAAATGTGGTGATAAAAAGATGAAAAAGCAATATCAGAGTATTAGCACATCTAGCCTTTATTTGGGCTTTGGAGAATATGAGAAAGTTATTAAAGAGCTTTATGAAGAATTGAATAAAAACCAAAAGAGCGACGAGCCTTTCTCGATTAGATTTATATATCTTCTAGACGAAAAAATAAGAACCGATCCCAATATAAAGAAACTATTTCCAGATAGCTCAATATTTTATTAAATTTTAGTGAAGAGAATTAGAATAAGCAAAATCAATTTGAGCAAGAAAATAGTTTGTCTAAGAGTTTGGGTTTATATCTCAAAATCTCCAGGAAGTTCTTCTTCAGAACTTCTCTTTAGAGGTGTTGCAAAGAGCAAAAATGCTACTAAGACGAGCACTAATAGGATAATGATCATTGCAATAGTAGAAACCTCTGGTACTTGGAATATGATACCACCTGTAGGTGCTTTATATTTTTCTTCCTTAGGATATAATCTAAATGTAACCTCTATGGTCTCGTTTTCTTTTGAGCAATAAGCTGTTCTAATATCAGGATAATAATCTTCTTTTATCGCTTTTAGAGTATGAGCACCAAGCGCTATATCTTCAAATATTGCCACCCCTTCTTCAGTGGTATTCTTCTTAGAATAGCCATTTAGCGTAATTTCAACATTTTTCAATGTTTCATTTGTGTAATCTTTTATTGCAATAGCTATTATTCTACATTTTCCAGGAGATAATGATGTTACGCCATTCACTCTTTTTTCG
>JAWAJM010000077.1:0-3804 GCA_038996625.1 Candidatus Aenigmatarchaeota archaeon | reverse complement strand
AGCTTGATTTTTACTTATTTCTAAGCCCCAAAACTGGGTTAGAAGTTCTCTCTTTTATTCTTCTGGGTATAAAAAAAGAGACCTCTCCAATTTACTGGAGAAGTCTCTTTTTAAAAGCCTTATATCTCTCTTATTAGCTAAACACTCACTTAGTAGGTTCTTTTTTAATTGAATATTCCCCTCTTGCTTCTTTCCTGACAAGACCTTCCTCTACAAGGATATTTAGGTATCTATAGACCATTGAGAGTTTAATTCCAGTAGCTTCAGCAATTTCTTTAGGTTTCCCTTTATCATTATTTTTGAGAAAGCTAAGAATTTCATTTTTATATTCACTTTCAATTACTTCCTCTTTACTCCCTAAAATCCTGAAACTACAAAGTGTATTATCCCATTCAAGTGCTAACTCAACTTTTTCCTTTAAGTCTCTTCCATCAGCATAAAGAATAGCTTTGTCTTCTCCTCTTTTTCTTTTTAAAGCTAAAAGGGTATCAGCTACAGCAGTAAGTCCTGTAGTTCCTGAAAAATCCAGTGTCCAATCCTCATCACTCTCACTTTTCCTTCTATGATGTATAGCAAGAATAGAAATTTTCCTTTCATTGCATAACCTTCTTAGAGGTTCAATCTGAGAGTAATCAGCTAAATAAGGATTTAAATTTTTCCTTTTTTGTTCTAATAGACAAGCTAAAGTATCAATTATTACAAGTCCTATATGAATATTCTCTTCTAAATATCTTTCCAGTCTACTTAATCCAGCCTCTCCTTTATCCCAAGATGTTTCATAGTAAAACCATTCAGGAATATTTTTATCTATCTCCCCTATAGCTTTAACCCTTGATTGAAGTCTTCTCTCATTATCCTCTAAAGCAAGATATAAAACACCCATTTTTTGACACCGCTTATTCCCCAAAGCCATACCACCTGAAGCAACAGCAAGCCCTATATTTAAAGCCAGCCAGCTTTTCCCAATTTTGGGAAGTCCTACAATTATAGAGAAACCTTCAGGAAGTATATCCTCAACAACAAATTTAGGTTCAGGAAAATCTTTCTCTAATAATTCTTTTAAGCTTTTAGGAGTAAATTCCCTATCCTCTAATCTTTCTAATTCTTTTAATCCTTCCTGAAGTCTCTTAGAAGCTTCTCTTAAGTCTACCCCTTGACTTACATCAAGATTGAATTTTCTAACGAAAGCATTTTGTTTGATAATTTTCAGATAACTCTTCCAGCTCTGAGAAAATATTTCTCCCTCATCAAAAATAGCAAAAAAATCCCTACTACTTTCTATTAGTCCTCTCTTCTTAAGCTCATCTATTACAGTAATATAGTTAATTTCTACACCACTAAAAAACATACTCCTTAAAATTTCAAATATCTTTCCTAAATTAGGATTAGAGAAATCTTCAGGATATAAGATTGAATAAGTTTTTTCAATTCCCTCTAAGTCAGGAAGTCCTTTCCTGAGAATTAAAGCATGGAGTAAAGCCTTCTCACTTTCCTGTGTCTCAGGAAGTATGTAAGGATTAAAAAAATTATTAGCCAAGCTATTGTTGAAACTATTTTTTTCTTTTATAATTTTCATTGAATATTCCTCCTTGCGTGATATATTTTTTCACAAAAAAATGTCAGGGGAGATAAGCCCCTATCTCCCCTCATTTCTCTCCCTTTCCTTAAGTTTTTTCATTCCTTCTTGAATACAAATCCTTACGAAACTTGACATAGTCATTCCATGCTTCATTAGTAAGTCTTCTAATTCTTCCTTATCTCTTTCAGGATATAAAAATGAAATCTTCACTAAATTACCTTTCAAAACTCTTTTTCTCAATATATTTCACCTCCTTTAAATAGTTTTGTTTTTCATTTTAAGTATATTTTTCATCTTTTTTACTATTATTTTTGAATACACCATCTTACAGGAAAAAATTTACAGATTTTTTACAAGTTTTACCCCTTTAAAAATATCTCTTCTCATAGCTCTAAAATGCCCTACAATCAATTTTTTCTCCTATCCCTTACCTTAACCCTATTCATATATAAACCCCCCTTTCCTACCTCACAAAATAACAAAATTAACTAACCTTGATTTTTCCTAAGTTCTAAACCTATATTTTTGAAATTATACTTTCATTTTTTTCTTAAATTCCTCTTCTTACACCCTCACCACACAGTCATACCACCCTCTATTTCACATTCCACCCCATTTACTTCAAAGATAGTGTTAAATAAAATCCTTTTTTTTAGATGTGAAGCTTATCTAACAATGATATTTACTTACTTCTTCTTTACAGTGTAATTTCAGTGCAACTCAGTGAAATCTCTTTTTAGGGACATTTTGGTGACATTTCCTAAGAATTCCTGTAAGTCCTCTTCTCTAATTCTCCAAAGCTTTCCTACTTTTATCCCTTTTAATTCTCCACTCCTCAACCACTTCTTAACAGTGATAACTGACACCTTCAAAATCTCAGCAACCTCTTCAGGAGTATATAACTTATCCAACCTTCAACATCTCCTTCCTCTCAAAATTTTCCTTTAGGATTTTCCTGACAGTGTTAGCTTTCCATCTCCCCCCTCTCTTAGTAGGAATTCCTTCTTCTTCTAAATACTCAGCTATTTCCCTATATGAAAATCCCTGTTCTCTTAACTCTTTCATAAGCTTTATAATTCTCTGTTCCTTAGGATTTGGGATTAATCTGTCCCCTACAATGTCATATCCATAAACAGGTCTTGAATATACTTTCTGATTTTCCTTGAGATATCTCATTACTGCCTTAGTTCTTTCTCCTATAACTTCTCTTTCCCATTGAGAAACTGAAGCCAAGAGATTAAGCATAAGTCTTCCTGTAGCTGTAGTAGTGTCAAAATTTTCACTCAAGCTAACAAGAGATATATTTTTTTTCTCAAATAGCTCCAGTAGAAAGTTCAAATCCTTAACACTTCTTGTAAGCCTATCAAGTTTAAAAACAATTAGAGTATCAATCTCATTTCTCTCAATCATATTCAGGATTTTCTTAATTCCTTCTCTATCTAAATTTTTTGCTGAAGCTCCTTCATCTCTTACAATCCCTATAAGCTCCCAGTCCTTTACCTTACAATAAGCCTTTATTTTTTCTTCCTGTGCTTCTAAGCTCAATCCTTTTTCAGCTTGCTCATCAGTAGAAACTCTTACATAACCTATAACCTTCATTTCTCACTTCTCCCCTTCTCAAAATATCTTTGAGTATATTTTAATATATTTCCATATCTTTGTAAACAAGCGTGCCCTTATTTACAATCTATTGAGTAAAAAAATATCGCTTAGAATGATATAACTGAGATTATTACTCTCTTTTTTTAGCTTCTTTTTTTTTATCCCCTTACCCTATAAAAAAATCTATACAAATTTTTGGGTGTATATTTTGTATAGATTGTATAGATTGTATAGATTGCCATTCTAAGCAAGGAAAAATCTTATTTCTCTCAATCTATACAACGTTGTATAGATTTTGTATAAAAGTGGAGAAAAGCAAGGAAACATCTATATTTTGCGTTGTATAGATTGCTTCTAAGCAAGGAAATTACTTACTTTTAGACATCAATTATACAATCTATACAAACTATACAAAATATACAATCTATACAATCTATACAATAATAATTTAATCTATATTAACCCTCTTAATCTTCAACATCTAAAAGTCCTTCCAAGCTTGATTTTTACTTATTTCTAAGCCCCAAAACTGGGTTAGAAGTTCTCTCTTTTATTCTTCTGGGTATAAAAAAAGAGACCTCTCCAATTTACTGGAGAAGTCTCTTTTTAAAAGCCTTATATCT
>JAWAJM010000076.1:0-3814 GCA_038996625.1 Candidatus Aenigmatarchaeota archaeon | reverse complement strand
TGCCTCTTTTAATATATAATGAAAAAATTAAAGATGGTAAAGCAAAGAATTTTAGCGAAATAGATGCTAAAAAATCTAAGAAAGAGTTTTATCCTAAGGATATGTGGAATTTTGTTAAAAAATTATGATAGTGAGAGATATAAGAATTAGAGAAATATTTTCGCATAATTTAAAAGAAACGATAGAAATAGAGGTTGAGATTTCTAAGGGCAAAGTTAGAGCAAGCGTTCCAATAGGAACTAGTAGAGGTTTATATGAAATTAGTTATTTGCCTGTAAAAGACGTTATAAAAAACTTCTTAGAAATTAGAGATAAGTTTAGAATGAAAGAGTTCAAAAGTTTTGATGAGGTTGATAATACTTTATTAGAATTTGATAATTCTGAAAAATTGAGTAAAATTGGTGGAAATTTGGCCATAGGAATTTCCCTAGCTATGTTAAAAGCATTTTCATTGCACGAAGATTTAGAAGTTTTTGAGTTTGTAAGTAGTTTTTTTGGAGAAAAGCCAAGAATACCAAAAGCGGTTTGTAATGTAATTGGTGGGGGTAAGCATTTTGGTGGTAGTGATATTCAAGAGTTTTTATTAATTGGGAAAACTTCATACTTTAGGAACGAGATTAAAAAAATAGTGAATGCATATTTCAAAATTGCCGAAATTTTAAAGAATGAGGACAAAACTTTTAATTTTGGTAGAAATATGGAATCTGCATGGATTACAAATTTAAACACATCTAAAATACTGGAAATATTGAAAAAGATTTCTATGGAGTACGATTTGTATTTAGGCTTAGATATTGCAGCGTCTTCTATTTTTGATAGGGATAAAAGTGTTTATGTTTATGAAAAAGAAGGATTAGAATTGAATAGAGTAGAAAATTTAAGCTATCTGTATGAGTTAATAAAAGACTACGAAATATTTTATATAGAAGATCCTTTTTATGAAGAGGATTTTGTTAGTTTTTCTACGCTTTTATCTCACTTTCCTCAAAAATTAATTGTTGGGGATGATTTAACTTCTACGAACTTAGAGAGGTTAAAAAAGGCTGTTGAATTAAAATCTATAAATGCAATAATAATAAAACCTAATCAAATAGGTTTAGTTACTAGAGTTTCGCAAGTTGTTAAGTTTGCTAAGAAAAACGATATTAAGCTTGTGTTTTCTCATAGGAGTGGAGAAACTGAAGATCCAATAATATCTCAATTAGCAATAGGGTTTGGCGCTGAATATATAAAGGCTGGTATTGCTGGAGAAAGAACTGCAAAGATAAATGAAATATTAAGGATTGAAGAAAAAATTATTTAGGGCAAAGAAAACAGATTGTTCTCATATGTTGGCATTATGGCATTAAAACCCATTTCATTTAATTCTTTCTCAAAATCTTCTATTTTTTCTCCGTGAACTAGAAAAATAACTTTTGGATTTGTTTTGTTTATAAAATCTAGTATTTCACTTCTATCGGCATGGGAAGAAAATTCAAATAGTTTGTATTTGCATTTTACTTTTTTATTTAAACCGTCCTTTGTTATTAGTCTTCCTGTTTCTATTAAAAGTTTTCCAACAGTTTTTTCGACTTGATAGCATGTTAAAAATATAGCACAGTTTTCCCTATTATAAATCTTTCTAATATAGTAATTAGCTGGCCCACCTTCTAGCATTCCAGAGCCACAAATAATTATCTTTGGTTCCTTTTTCATTATTATTTCTTTTCTTTTAGCCTTTCTCCTAACTTTTTTGGCTGTTTCTAAAACTTTTAGAAAATCTTTTCTATTATTTAAATAGTTTTCGAATTTCTGATAAATTTTGCATATCTCTATAACCATTCCATCGATATATATTTCAACATCTTTATGTAAATTATATTTTCCAAGTATTGCTAAAACCTCTTGAGCCCTACCTACTGCTAGCGATGGTAGTAGAACTATACCATCTTTATCTAAAGTCTCTCTTATTTCATTTATAAATTCTTTTTCTAACATATTTCTTTCTGGTAAATTCCTTTTCCAATATGTAGTTTCGATAATTAATATATCTGGATTTTTTTCTGGCTCACTGCAACCAAAAGTTAATGTTGTTGGTTTTGTTTTAAAATCTCCAGTGTACAGAATTCTTTTGTTATCAATGCTTAACTCTATCATTGCTGCACCTAATATGTGGCCAGCATCTATGAATTTAAAATCGAAAGATTTCTTTTCAAAAGTTTTTTCATAAGTTACGTTTCTAAATTTAGAAATAGTTTTATTAACATCGTTTTCTGTGAAACTTATCGGAATTCCTTTTCTTTTCAAAACTTTTATGTTATCTCTTAGTATAACATTTGCAATTTCTTTCGAAGCTCTCAATGAAAAAATTTTTGATGCACTTTTTGAAAAATAAGTTAAATATCCGCTATGATCTAAATGAGAATGGGATAATAAAATATAATCAACATTATCCACTCTTAGAGGAGGCTGCGGAGGATTTTCGAAAACTTTTAATCCGTAATCTAAGACTATTCTTTCCTTTTCTGTTTCTACCATTACTCCGCTATTTCCTATTTCATTTAGTGCTCCTAAAAATTTTATTCTAATCATCTTAAGCTAATAAATTAATAGGATTCTTAATTATTAAATTTTGAATAATAATTATTTATGAGATATTATATCCTTGCGCTAATAATAACATGTATATTAATAGCGTCTTTAGTCTCTTTTTCACACTCCTTTAAACCTCTTTCCTTTTCAATATCGTTACCAAAAAATATAAACGTTAAAATGAATGAAGAAATATTTTTAAATTTAATAATCACAAATACCGGTGGGTTTGAAGACGTTTATTATATTAATTTAACTGTTGGAACTAACGATATAAGAGTTTCGATAAAAAATCAATCAATTGAGTTATCACCCTCTGAAACAAGGCAAATTCCTATAAGCATAATTATATATTCTTCTCTTGGTGAAGATAAAAATGTTAGTATAAAAGTTTGCAGCGCAAAGCTTTTAAGTTTTGAGAATAATAACGAAAAAATACAGGAATGTTCGGCTGAGAAATGTGAATTAGAGGAAAATAAAAATTGTATAAGATCTGTAATTAGTTTTAAAGTAGCAACGCTTACCTTAGGATATTTTATCTTAGAGCTTATAATACTTCCTCTATTTTTGATAGTATTTGCGACTTTGTTAGGTTTTGCTGAATATAGGCGCCAGAAGCTTTTTGATGCCCGCCGCCATTAAAAATCTTTGCTATTTTCTGAACATCAACATCTTTAAAACTTCTGAATTCAATCTTAACTCCTCTTAAACCCCTATAAATTATTATTAGGAAATCTGAATTGTTTTTTAGCATTTCGTTCTCAACCACAATATAAGGTGGAATGTTAGTTTTGGTTTCTAAAATACCTACTCTTAAATTCTTTATTTCCACAATTTCTAACTTTTCTTGAATAATTTTCTCAAATTCTTTTTTTAAATTTTCGAATTGAAATATAGAATTTTTAACCTCTTCAGTATTAACAAAGTCCTTAGGATTAAAATTTAGTATTTTCTTAGCTAGCATTCCAAGATATCTATTGTACAATTTTCTGTATTTAATTCTTAGGAAGGATAAATAATCTCTAATATCTCTAGATTCTTTGCTAGTGCAGCTATTTGAATCGACTTCATTAGTAATTTCAACCCAATCACTATAGAAATTAAAATATTTTGAAACAAGTTCAGTAGTGCTTTTGGAGTTATGATCTATTATAGCCTCTAAATTTTGAAAACTTAAAAATTTTTCGTTAATGTGATGATCTATCCAAAGAACTTTATTAAATAGAGCGCAGGAAGTTTTCAG
>JAWAJM010000075.1:0-3822 GCA_038996625.1 Candidatus Aenigmatarchaeota archaeon | reverse complement strand
AAAAGCTTCTACCTTTTGGTGTTAAAATTCTACCTTTTTTTTCTTTTGTAACTAAACCTTCAGATTCCAATTGTTGCAATATTTTTCTAATTATAGATCCAGAAGCCTTATAAAATTTTTTTGGCCTCATACCTCTATTTTTTCTGCCACCATAATAGGTTCTAAGCCTAGAAACTCCAACAGGACCATCAATATAAATTCTTCTTAGTATTGAAGCTGCTCTAATATACCAAAAATCCTCTTGCTCAGGAGGCCTTTCTTTATGAGCCCCACTTTTAACTATTTTTGCCCAAAGAGGAGGCTTAATCTTTTCCATTTTTTTAAGTTCATCTTTCAATTTTTCTATCAGCTTCTCCGCTGGCACTTCATATATACTTACCATACTTTCTAAATTGAATTAAAATATTAAAAAATTTTATTAACCTGCTTTTCCTTGGGATTTATAAAGCTCTATTAGTCTATCTAAAGTGTCTGCTTCTTCAGGGCCTTTATCATCTCTAATTCTAACAAAGGCAGGAAATCTTAAAGCATAGCCAGATTCATAATTTGGCGATTTTTGAATTTCTTGATATTTTACTTCTATAACAATTTTTGGTCTAATTTTAACTTCTTTTCCTTTTTCTTGAATTATTAATGGTTTTAAAAGCTCTGTCATCATTTCATATTCTTCTTCAGTTAGGCCAGTAGACATCATCCCGCATCTTAAAAAATTTCCAGTATCAGGATCTCTAACGGCTAATTCATATGAAGTTAGCCAGTTAGCTCTACTTCCTTCTCCCCAAGTAGCACCAATTATAACTAAATCTAAGGTTTCCATTGTTGGCTTTATTTTATACCATCCTCCAACATGTCTTCCAAATTTATAAGGAGAGTTTAATACTTTTAACATCAAACCTTCTTGTTTGGCTTTTAAAGCAGATTGATAAAATGATTCAAGCTCATGAATATTATCTGAAATTATTTGTTTTGCCAATTCAAACTTACCAGGAATTTCTTTTACTATATTTTCCAAAATTTTTCTTCTTTCTATTAAAGGTTTATCAATTAGCATTTCTCCGTTTAAATAAACAACATCAAATAAATGAATCCTAATTGGTATTTTTTTAATCATTTCCTCTATCTCATATTTTCTATGAATCCTTCTTGATAAAACTTGAAAGGCCATGGGTTCTCCAGTTTGAGGATTAACTGCTATTGTTTCTCCCTCTATAACACATTCTTCAGCATTTATTCCTTTTAAACACAATTCACATAAATCAGGAAACTGTTTAGTTACATCTTCTTGTCTTCTAGTAAAAAGTTTAATATTTGAACCCTTTTTCATTATAAGAGTTCTCATTCCATCATATTTCCACTCTGCAGCCACTTTTCCAAATTCTTTCACGACTTCTTCTATACTTTCAGCCTTTTCACCAAGCATTACTTGTATTGGCCTACCAAATTCAATTTTTACATTTTCCAGACCTTCTATTCCTTTTTCTTTGGCAATTTTAGCAACTAGAGCGAAATCTGAAAGAATATTCCAAGCATAGTCAACAGCTTCATACGCTTTTTCATTTTTTCCAAAAAATGCTTCAACAATAGCATCTCTTATTAAACCTTCTGCAACACCAATTCTTAACTCTCCTAAAATTGTTCTAACTAAATATTTTGCTTCTTTAGGAGAAGCTAACAATAATAAACTATAAATTGTTTGTATTTTTCTTTCTTGTGCACCCTCACCTGAAGCTAAGGAAACTTTTCTTAGATTTTCAAAGACCATTTCTACAGTTAAATTTTTCTTAAAGAGTGTAATTTGTCTTTTTTGAGGAAGCAATTTTTCAGCAGTTAAACCCAAATCTCCGGTTCTAGCAAATTCTTCTTCTACTTTTTCAACAGATATACCAACAACTTTACTTATAGCTGTCATCATTAGTTGAGTAGCGATTCCTAATTCAATTTGCACATATTTAGGATAAACTATTCCTTGAACCAAATAAACAACTTTTTCCAAATCTTCGATTTCACAACTTTTAAAAAGTTCTGCCAATATTTTTGTTTTTTCTATTTTAGAAGATGTCTTTTCCAACTTTTCATAGTAATTTACTAATATGCTATATTCCATATAACTTTTTAGTAAAGAAAAATAAAGTTTTGGACCAAAATAAAAAATGGAAGAAGAAATTAAAGAGCAAGTTAGAAAAAAAATTTCACCAGAATGGATATTGGATTGTGTTTGCATAGAAGATAATGGTAAAACCTTGGTTATTTCTCCCCACGAATGTTATAAAAAAGGAATTAATAATATAAAAATAACTTTAGGAAGATTTAGTTCACCTACAGTATTAACATATAAAATATCTGAAATCTATAAGAAAAAAAAGGAGTAAATTAATAAATGGGACGGTAGCTCAGCCCGGGAGAGCGACCGGCTGAAGACCGGTGCGTCGTGGGTTCAAATCCCACCCGTCCCAAGATCTATTTTTATAAAAGAAAAAACAATATAGAATCTATGAAAAACTTGAGAATAAACTCTTTCAAATATGTTCAACCAAAAATCGAAATAGTAGAAAGAAAGGGCATAGGCCATCCAGACACAATATGCGATTCTATTGCAGATCAAATTTCTATTAATCTAGCAAATTATTACCTAAAAAGATACGGTCAAATTTTACATTATAATGTTGATAAAGCATTACTATCTGCTGGAGAAGCAAAAACTAAGTTTGGTGGCGGAAAAATAATTAAACCAATGAAACTAATTCTGGGAGATAGAGCAACTTATATGGTTGGCAACGATGAAATACCAATCGAAGAAATAGCAAAGAAAACAATTTATGATTGGGTAAGACAAAATTTGAGATTTGTAGAAGAAAATAATCTAGAAATTGTAAATGAAATTAAGTTTGGATCAGAAGAATTGACTTCTATTTTTTCTAAAAAGAACGAATTTCTTCCAGCCAATGATACAAGTGCTCTAGTTGGTTATGCACCTTTAACCTTATTGGAAAAGAGTGTTCTAGAATTAGAAAAATACTTGAATTCTAAAGAATTTAAGAATAATTATCCTTGGAGTGGAGAAGATATTAAGGTAATGGGTTTAAGAGATAACTCAAATTTCATATTTACAATTGCTATGGCCTTCGTTGATAGATTTGTTAATAGTGAGGAAGATTATTTCAAGAAAAAAGAAGAGATTATAGAGGAAATAAAAAAATTTTTAAGTAATAATTTTGGCATAAACGCAAAGATTTATTTGAACACATTGGATGAAAAAGGAAAAAAGGAAGAAGGATGCTATCTTACAGTAACTGGAACTAGTGCAGAATCTGCCGATTCAGGAGAAGTAGGTAGAGGAAACAGAGTTAATGGTATTATTTCTTTGAATAGACCAGCCGGCTCTGAAGCTGCTGCAGGTAAAAATATGGTAAGTCATGTTGGTAAAATATATAATCTTTTAGCTTTTGATATTGCTCAAAAAATTTATGAAGAGATAGGAAAAATTAATTACGTTTGGTTATTGAGTCAAATAGGAAAGCCTATAAATGAACCATTAATGATTTCTGTTGAAATTGATAGTTTAGAGGAGAATGATAAAATTAAGGTAGAAGAAATAATTTCGAAGAGATTTGAAACATTAAAGGAATTTATAAACGATTTAATAAGTGGGAAGTTTAAAGTTTGCTAAGTAGATATTTTAAACCTTCTTTTATTATAAAAATAGAAACGCCAGATACTACTTTAATTCCCCTAACAAATTTACTTTTTTTGTGATAGAAAACTTTGACAGGAACATTGGTTATTTTCATATTTTTTCTAACACCTTCCGCTAAGATAGAATTT
>JAWAJM010000074.1:0-3831 GCA_038996625.1 Candidatus Aenigmatarchaeota archaeon | reverse complement strand
CCAGTGTGGGGAGGAATAGGTTCCTATGTAGTGGGATTGGCTAAAAATTTACCACCTGATTTAGAAATTTTGATAGTAACACCTTTTAGAAAAAAATTTGGAAAAGAAGGACCAACTTTTTCGTATTATAGATCAAATGGTGATTATTTTAGAGAAAATGTTCGAGTGAAGTATATTTCAACCGCTTTGGATACGTTCTTTTATAATTTTAAGTTTCAGCTCAATGTTTGGCGTGCTTTTTATGAAATAGTGAAAAAAGAGAAGCCTGATATAATTCACACACAATCGACGATGCCCGACCTATTTATCAACCCGCATAAAATCAAAATCCCGATTATCACAACGATTCACACAACAATTGAGTGGCAAATCAAAACTTTGAAAGAACTTAGAAGATTGGAGTCAAAAGATTTGGAATTCTCTGAGGTCATGACTAAATTATTTTCTCCAATTATAGTCTATCTCGAAAATCGATATTACAAAAAAAGAAAATTCTTTATAACTGTTTCAGAATTCGGAAAGAAGTTAATAGCAAAAGAAAAGAACATTCCATTAGAAAATATTAGAGTTATATACAATGGAGTTGATCCAGAGGAGTTTACACCACAGAATCGGAAAAAAGCGAAAGAAATTTACAGCGAAATCGCAGAAAAAGATGAATTAAAGATTCTATATCTTTCGAGATTTGTAGCAAGAAAGGGATTTCAAATTCTTCTAAAAGCTATTCCAAAAATATTGGAGAAAATTGATGCCCACTTTGTTTTCGCAGGGCCTGGACTCAAGCCAGATTTCAAGTCTTTTGGAATCCCAGAAAGTTCCTATACTTATTTAGGCTATATATATCCCCCTCATTACTTGTACTCAATTGCGGATATTTTCGTTCTTCCAAGCTTTTCTGAAAATTTTCCATTAAGTGTTCTTGAGGCTATGTCTTCAGAAATTTGCACGGTAGCTACACATGTCGGAGGAATTCCAGAAATGATAGAACACAACTACAACGGTTTATTAATCCCACCGGGAGACGTAGATAGCTTAACCCAAGCTTTAATTTATCTCGCTGAAAATGAAGAGGAAAGAAAAAAACTTGCAAAAAACGGTAGAAAAACAGTTTTAGAAAGATTTACATTGAAAAAATGTGCTGAATCGACTTTAAAATACTACGAGGAGGTAGTTAAAAATGAAAGTTTTACTCATTAATCCTCCAAGATATTTAAACAAAATACCTGTAATAAGGGAAGATAGATGCGAGATAACCGAAAGGTACGCTATCATCCCTCCCTATTCTCTGCTATGGATAGGTGGAATTCTAAAAAATGAAGGATTTGAAGTCGAGTTAATAGATGCAAACAGATTTAAGATTGATTATACAAGACTTAAAGAAATTTTAAAAGAGAGGGACTTTGATGTTGTTCTTTTTAGATTTACTCCCACAACATTTGAATGGGATATGAAAGTTGCATCCATAGTAAAAGAATTAAGAAGGAATAGTTTAACTATTGGACTTTGTTTGACCTTAAAGGATTTTCCAAAGGAAGTATTAGAGAGAGCGAAAGATTTAGATATTTATATCCCTCAAGAATGGGAAAGTGTAGTTCCAGAGCTTTTAAAAGCGATGAAAACTGGAAAAGATTTATCAGAAGTTAGAGGTTTAGCTTTTAAAAGTGACGGCAGCATTATTATTACAGAAAAAGTCCCTCCCATAAAAAATTACGATTCCTTACCTCTTCCAGCCTATGATTTGTTACCAAGTCTCAAGGGATATCGAGCCAATTTTCCCGTGCCTCGTGGTAAGAATTTTATGATAATATATACAAGCAAGGGATGTCCTTTCCAATGTTCCTACTGCACAGTTGCAAGGACACCTTTCAAAATCAAGTCGCCAAAACGAGTAATCGAAGAATTAAAATTACTTTATGAAAAATACGATGTGCGAGTCGTTTCATTTTTTGATGAAACTTTTACAATAAACAGAGATAGAGTTATAAAAATATGTGAATATATAAAGGAAGAACTTCCTGAATTAAGATGGTACTGCAACACCAGAGTCGAACTAGTAGACTTAGAATTGCTTCAGATAATGTATGAAGGCGGTTGTAGAGGAATAGCATTTGGAGTAGAATCTGGTTCTCAAAGAATACTGGACAATGTTAAAAAAGGTAACACTGTAATGGATGCCGAAAACGCTATAATTTGGGCTAAGAGTGTAGGTATTAAAGTTTTTACTAGCTTCATATTTGGACTGCCCGGGGAAAACTGGGATTCGATAAAAGAGACAATCGAATTCGTAAAGCGAACACTTCCTCATGGTGCTCAGTTTAACGTTGCAGTTCCTTATCCGGGCACAGAATTCTATAAATATATTGCTAAAAATAAATTATTTGCTAAAGAATATAGTTGGGAAGAACTCATGCAACATAAGGCAATTATAAAAACCGAAAATTTGAGTCCTGAAGATTTATTGATGGCAAGAAAAAAAGCCTATCGAACTTTATACTTCAATCCCAAATGGGTATTACAAAATTTTTTGTGGATAATACGCCATCCTGAGGATTTTTACGTGGGATTCAGGTATTACCTAAAAGCTTTAAAGAACTATCTGTTTTATAAAATGGAACATGCTCATTAGGAGGGTGAAAGAAAAATGAATAAAAAAGAAACTCCACTCGTTTCCGTTGTAATACCCACCTACAACTCTTCAAAAACCATTAGAGAATGTCTTGAATCTATTTTGCCCAGAGTTATCAAAACTTGGAAATAATAATTATTGATGATAACTCCACGGATGGGACTGTTAAAAATATTTAAACAAAAAGATCCCAGTATATATCTATGTTAATTCGACAAGGAGAGAAAGAAGTTTTGCTAGAAATTTTGAGGAAAAATAAAACAGTAGGTTTTTGCAAGTTTCTCCAATTAGAAGGGTATTCTTGGCGAACTGGAAAATAATGTTAAGAGGGGTGCCAAAAATTGAACGGAGGGGTAGATACGAAGGTTTTGGTTGTAGCTCAATTCTATAAGTTTTTCATTAAAGAGTTGATTGATTCCTTGGCTAAACAGGAAAAGATCTCTGAGATCAATATATTAGTACATCATAACTATCTCTCGGAGTTGAGCAGAATTCTCCCCATATCTTATTCTCGATGGGTTGCTAAATTTAGAAAGGAGAACCTTATCGATACACTTAAGAGTCCAAATAATGTTAAAACCCATTTGTTATCCACTCTTTATTTTATTCCAGACGGAAGAAACAAAGGGTTAGGGGACAAACTTTTTAAACTCTTTGATAAGTATCTCCAAAGAAATAAAATAAAATTTGATATAATTCATGCTCAGTATACATGGCCCCAAGGATACGTCGCTGTGAAACTCGGACAAAAATACAACACTCCTGTAGTGATAACTTTACATGAACCACAAATCGACTTAAGACGTAATGCGAGTAATAGCAGACTTCAATGTGTGTGGAGAAAAGCCAATGCACTGATAAGAGTAAACCAGACGGACATTCCATTGCTTCGTGAATTTAATGAACGAGTTTATTATATCCCCAATGGATTTAATCCAGCAAAAATACCCCGTATCTCACGATCTAAGACTAGAGATCTCTTAATAAAAGATCCAAAGATCACTAATAAAAAAATTGTCCTCAACGTTGCAAATTTGGTTCCTAGAAAAGGACAAAAATACCTAATTGAAGCTATGAAAATAGTTTCAAAAAAAGAAAAGGACGTTATCTGCTACATCGGTGGTGAAGGTCCTTTCAAAAAGAAACTCGAAGACCAGATTAAAAAACTCAATCTTCAAGAACATGTCAAACTTTTAGGTTTTATT
>JAWAJM010000073.1:0-3894 GCA_038996625.1 Candidatus Aenigmatarchaeota archaeon | reverse complement strand
AAATCGATTATGAGGCTTGCGATGATTGTGATGATGAAGAATCGTATTGTCAGCTCTGCTCCAAGTAAAAATCCTATGTCTGCCCCTATTACTATTGCAAAGATAGCATGAGTGTACCATTTCATTTTATCTCATCCTTTCCCGCGCCCGAGCGCAAGCGAGGGCGCGGAGGTAACTTTCAAGCGTCAATTCTTGTATGTTGCTGCGTAAAACCAGAAAATGTACCATACTGCCCCCAAGGTTAGCATTAGCGTGACATGTAGTAGAAAGAGATAGTTTATCCCGTACATGCTTTTCACACTATTTTGCGATCCATAAGAGTGTTCTGGCGATTATTGTCCCGAACCATACTGATGCAAGTATAACGTAAGCTATTAGTCCTTGTAGGCCCATTGCTATTTTCAAGTATGTGAGAAAAGCGAGCGTACCAGCAAATATTATCATTGGGATTTTGATGTCTATGATTTCATTTTCTGGGTCGGTGATAACCATCATCTTTTTCAGCAGCCTGGCGTGGTATTTTTCTGTCCTTCCTCTTAAACTGCAGAAAATCTGTATATTGTCTATGATGTCAAGGAAGATCCGCATCGTGCTCTTGGACATTTGCTGGAAATCATTGAAGATTATGAGGGTGTTCGTGTTTTTAGTTTTCTTTTTAATTTCCTGCACGATCTCGTTCGTCGTATATTTTTTGTATATAGTGTTCCTTGAAGTCTTAGTCAACTTTGAGAGTATTTCTGAAGCCACTTCCTTTGCAGGATTTATATGCTTCAGAAATATTTTTTCATGGCCTGTTTTCAAGTCCATGTAGTCTTCCACATTTTTGTATCGGATTGCAACATTTTCACCATCCCGTAGATGCAAAATTATCTTCTTCTCCAAATCTTTCACCTCCGCGATCCCAAATTAAATAAATGATATTATTTTATAATTTCATATTAATCTTACGATTTCAAAAATTAGTATTACAAAGTATTATTTTACAGTGGTGGTATTGTGGTGACAATGCCTTTGACACCCCTTAACACCCAAAGAAAAAAAGAGCAATCAAAACAAGTAATTCACATTGTAATATGGTGATTTTTTAACTTTTTAAGACACTTCCCGCTCATAGGCCGTAGAATAAAAAAATAAGTTTTTAGCACATTTTTAGATTGGTAGTATTTTCAAGGCTTCACCAATATATATAATATTTTTTCACCACTAGTGTTTTCTTCCTTATTTCATATCTCCTCTTACAAAGTGTATTAACATCTAACATCAGGTGGAGAGAATCACGTCTTACAAAAAATCTTATGTAACATTATTATAACAACGCAAGTTACATAAGATACTTTTACAAGGTGAGAAACATTTAAAAGGGGGATGCATACAACACATGTACTTAAAAGCCAGAACCCATATTTGTTAGCAGTGCTAAATATTATTTCTAATTAATTCCGATTTAAAAAGTGTTGTGAGAGGAAAATATGAATGAAGAAAAAATAATTTTTAAAGATGAACCTTTAAAATCTCCTGATAATGATAGATTGGGTTATGCATCTTTTGCAAAAAGAATTGCAAAAGTTATAGAAGATCTACCATTTAAAGAGAACTTTGTTTTTGCGGTTCATGGTAAGTGGGGTTCTGGAAAAACTACTTTTCTAAATTTTGTTTCACATTATTTAGAAAATGATAAGCGGATAACTATCGTAAAATTCAATCCTTGGTGGTTTAGTGGAAAAGAAGATCTGATTCAACAATTTTTGTTTAATTTAGAACTCACGTTGAACGAATCCACAGAGCTAAAGGATATAGCAAAAAAATTAGAACCATATATTAAAGCGCTCGGAGAAGTCCCAAAGGTTGGATGGATACCTAGAGCTTTGGAAAAGTTCCTAAAAGCCTCACAAAAACCTGTAACAGAATTAAAAGAAGAAATTATTAAAAAACTGGAGGAGATAAAAGGAAAAATAGTTGTATTAATAGATGATATTGACAGACTTTCAGCAGAAGAGATAAGAGAACTTTTTACAATCGTTAAAGCAATTGCAGACTTTCCAAATACTGTCTATATCCTTGCTTTCGATAGAGAAGTTGTGGTTAGAGCTTTAGAAAAACTACAAGAAGGGAAAGGCGAAAGTTATTTAAAAAAAATTGTCCAATTTCCCATAGAGCTACCTTTAGCAGACAAAACTTCCATTAGAAAACTATTGTTCGAAAAGCTTGACATAATATTATCTGGAACACCGAATGAATTTTTTGATTCTACTCATTGGGGAAATGTGTATTGGGATGGTATTGATTTTTTTATTAATACAGTCAGAGACGCTAAAAGATTAATTAATGCAATAGGAGTAACTTATCCCTCTGTAAAAGGTGAAGTCAACGCTGTAGATTTCATTGCTATTGAAACTCTTCGTGTTTTTTGTCCGGAAGTTTATGAAGTAATAAAGAATAATCCTGAAATGTTTTGTGGCGCTTCGCCCCATTCTACAAAACATTTAGAAAAATTTCATCAAAATTGGATGTCAAACCTAAGCATCCATGAGAACATCAAGGAGAATATAGAAAGCTTATTAAAAAGATTATTCCCTAAACTGGGAAGTGTTTTTGAAAATGTTCATTATGGATCTGAATGGGAGCAGAAATGGAGAAAAGAATGTAGAATATGTTCTAAAGAAATTTTTCCAAGGTTCTTTAGTTTTTCTGTTCCTTCAGATGACCTGTCGAGACATGAAATAGTGTCTATTTTGAAATCTCTCACTGATAAAGAAGTTTTTGGAAAACATTTAAAGTATCTTACTACACAAACCCGCTCTGACGGTTCTACAAAGCTTAGTATATTTTTAGAAAGAATGGCAGACCATATTCCTGAAATTCCAGAAGAGCATATTCCGGTTATAATTGAAACTTTCTTTAATGTAGGAGATGAACTTATAATTCCAGAAGATGAAGCTAAAAGTTTTCTCATTCCTTCAGGAAACGAGATCAGAATGGAAAGAATAATTCAAAAGCTCTTACAAAAATATAAAGATAAGAATAAAAGGTTTGTAATTTTAAAAAATGCTTTTGAGAAAGGGCAAGCAATTTCTATGATGGTTCCTGTTCTAATGTTATTTCGGCAACAACATGAAAAATATAAGGGCACTGAATCTAAGGATATATTGATAGACAAGCATCATATAGAAAAATTACAAGGGCTGGTATTAGATAAAATAAAAGAAGCAGAAGAAGGAAGGTTATTAAATACCCCTCTTCTTCCCGATGTTTTACACTTTTGGAAAAAGTGGGGAAATAAAGATGAAGCAAGGGCCTGGGTAAGTAAGGTAGTGGCATCAAATAAAAAACTACCAATTTTTCTATCAAAATTTTTACAAAAAACCAGCTCTTTTACTTTGACTGATAGAGTACCCAAGTTCCATTGGAGACTTAATCCAAATACCTTGAAAGACCTTATAAATTTAAATGTTGTGGAAAAAAGATGTAGGGAAATATTATCTGATGATTCGGTAGTTGCTTCATTAAATGATCAGCAAAAGCTAGCTATAATTCAATTCTTGAAAGAGAAACGGTTGATAGACAAGGGTAAAAACCCAGATGCTCCATTCTTTTTGGAAGATTTGGATAAAAATAATTAAGTTCATTTTCTGATTAATTTTTTTATCATAAGATAGCAGTATTCCAATGCAGGGATTTCTCTACCCAAACAATTCATTATGAACGTTCTTTGTCCAAAAAACCGAAGTTACATATCCTCCTACATTTATGAATCCTGGGGAATGGGAGGATAAATCCACCCATGAATCTTATGTAACATTGTGTGTTGTATATCAATATTTATGTTACATAAGATAAATGAAGTTTAAAAAATTCCGCGCCCTCGCTTGCGCTCGGGCGCGACTAATCATAGGG
>JAWAJM010000072.1:0-3917 GCA_038996625.1 Candidatus Aenigmatarchaeota archaeon | reverse complement strand
GAGAGTTATAGTCTTGGGTAATAATACTAGCCTTACAAAAATTAAATTCTCGGGATCGATAGATCCTCCGCCAAAAGCAGTTACACAATCTGTTTTTGTTTCTGGGGATAATGTTCTAATTGAAAATATTGAAATAGATACGATGGGATACGGCATTGACATCGTATCAAAAAACGTTAGAATCAAGAAGGTAGTCATAAAAAACATAATGGATGAAAAGGGCTGGGCTGCAGCTATTCATGCCACTCTTGGAGCTAAAAATGTGAGCATTTCAGATTTTTATATAGATACATGTGATAGAGGTGTTGAAATAGAAGATGGGGCAGAAGATATCATTGTTTACAATGGATATATTAAAAATGTAAAAATGAATCCGAAAACCAAACAAACTCCTTTCTCACTCGACGTTCATACACATGGAGAATATTCTGTTAAAAATGTCACCTTTAGGAATATAACAATGGAGAATTGCACGATGGCTATGGATTCCACGATTTCCGTAGGTGATAATTATCTGTTGTTGCAAAATATAACTTTTGAGTCAATAAAAATAATAAATTCTTCCGAATGGTTTACGAGAATAGAGGGGTTGAAAATTAAAATCATAGATGTTCATGGACTTTCCTCATTGGCAAGAATTTATGGAGAAGATATAGTGTTCCAGAATGTAACTTTCTATGAACCAAGCAAACCATTTAAAGTCAACAATATTGTGGGTCAAAAGATCCTTTTTGAAAACTGCACATTTATTAATGATGGTAAAAGTCCAAAAGAATGTGGAATTAAGATAGATGATCTTAATAGCACAGTAACTTTTTTAAATACCACTTTCCAAAGCTCATATGTTCCGTATTCAAAAGGCGCCGTTTGCGTATTAAATACTACCAAAGTTTTGATGAGAAACGTCAGGATTATCAACGATGACTTTTACATTACAGTTTCTTCTGAAAAAGTTGAAATATGGTGAAAAAATGGTGGGCATCCTTATAACCATCAGCGGGATTGATGGAAGCGGTAAAACAACAATATCAAGAGACTTAGTGGCAGAACTGAATAAAATTGGAATAAAATGCAAATATGAGTATGGAAAATTGGATCCAAAAATAACGCGTTTTCTTATAAAATTGGGGAGAACTCTGTTTCTAAGAAAGAAAAATCCATACAAAAATTACCACGAATATTCGGAAACTAAAAGGCAGGTAATTAAAAAAAGGGGATTTCTCGCAAAAATATACTTCTCTATTCTGCTTTTAGAATACAAAATCTCTATTTTTCTAAGAATTTCTACAAATCTGAGGTTTGGAAAACTCGTGATTTGCGATAGATACGTCTTTGATACAGTTATATCGGATCTTGCTCCTGATTTGGGTTTATCTAAAGAAGAGACCGTTTTAAGAATCCAAAAAATGCTTAAGAAATTACCAAAACCAGATTTGGCATTTTTAATAGACGTGCCAGAAGAAGTGGCGCTGAATAGAAAAAAAGACATTCCTTCAAAGGAATATCTTGCAGAAAGAAGAAATCTATATCTGTATGTTGCCAGCAAGTTTAACATGGAAGTGCTGGATGGAACCAAGGAATTAGGTGATATAAAATGCCATATAATGGAGAAGGTTCGAAAATTTTATCATTGGAACTAATAAAATTTTTAGGATCGCCTTTTGCTGATTCTGAAATCAGTCCAAGTCTATCAGAAAAAGAGGTTAAAATACTATATAATTTAGCTTTAAAAAATAAGGTTGCTCTCCTCTTTTTAGAAAAACTTAGAGATTCTGGACTATTGGAGAAATCAGGTTTGAATTCAGAATACGAAAAATTGATGAAAAAGAGAAACGAACAATTTAGAACTGCAATTCGCATATCTTCGATTTTGGACAATTTAAAAATAGAGTATTCAGTCTTTAAGAGCATCTTACCTTTCCCCTCCATACCTAACGACATAGACATGATTCATTTTGGCAGTTCAGAAGAATTCCAAGATTTAATCACGAATCTACAAAACTTCGGTTATTTGTTGGTTGAGAGCGGGGCGGATGCTGAGCAAAGAATGTTTCATGACGCTATACTCGGAGGAAAAACGCTAAAACATCCGAGGGACAAGGATGAGTATGATGTTGATATTTATAACAAAATCTCTGCAAGCTATTTAATATACTTAGATAAGGTAAAGTTAAAGAAGTGCGTTCGTGATGTGCAAATACTAAACGAGAAGATTAGAAATTTAACACCAGAAGCGGAAATTATTGTTTTTTCAATTCATTCTATCATTCCGGAGCAACTGTTCACGTTAATGGCGTATTATTCCATACTCTACTACTTAGAAGGCCTTAACTCTGCAAAAATTGAGAATTTTGTTGAACTCACAAAAGAGAATAGAGTTGTTTATCCTGTAAAATCCTGCCTATCAATAGTTGCAGAACTGCACAGATCGGCTCATGGATTCGTTCCAGAAAAGATTGAAGAATTAATTGAAATATTTGGAATAGACAAATCAGAGACAAAAAAACTTATAGATTCTGATTACAAGTTGCCATTTAGATTTAGCTGGAGTGCGATTATAAAGACTATCGCAGAGAAAACGAAGGAGAAGGAGTTTAGGAGGAGTATGCTCAAACAGACGATTTATATGGCAAATCCAAAACTTGCAAGGTGGGTGCTATGGAACATAATTTGGAGGAGGAAGAGAGAGAGTTATTAAAAAGATATGATGTAGGGAGAGATCAAGAGTTGTAAATTGGTGTTAGGGATGGGAGACGACTTAAGGATACTGATAGTATGGAGTAGGAGGATTAACAATACCCTGCCTGCCAGTTCTAGGCCCTATTATTTTATGAAATATTATGATGAAAAATTTTCAATTTCGGTTTTAGCGCCCAATTTTCCACCACATGAGACCGAGGAAAGAGCTTGGAATGCACGTTTTATTAAAGTATACTACACAGACAATCCTATTAAAAAATTGTTATTTTCGTTTATAACAAAATTCAGTTTTAATAATTTGATGTATGCTAAGAATTTTAATATATTTAAAATATATTATCCAAATTTTCAAAAAGTAGTGAATGAGACTTTGAGAGAGAATAAGTTTGACTTAATCTATACCGATTATATAGCTCATTTTTATTTAAATTCCTTTAAGAAGCTAAACCCCAAAGTCCCTGTTTTTTTGGAATTTTTATCTCCCATTTTATTTGCTCAAAAACAATTTATAAAGTATTGCTCGTTAAAAGATAAAATCCAATCAATTGCTAGATACATTTTCGAACGGTATTTGGAAGCTAAAAAATACGAAAAATTCGATGCGGGTATATACGTCACAAAAACACATTTCGAGCTTTCAAAGCCGTTTGTTCCTAAAAAGGCATTCATAATTCCACCGGGTGTAGATCTAAATTACTTTAAACCAAGCGAATCCCAGGAAGATGAGAAGTTGGTCTTCACCGGGGCTATGAGTTACCCTGTAAACGTTATTTCTGTCTTGAACTTCTATAAAAAAATTTATCCCATGATAAAAAAGGAAATTCCAAAAGTAAAATTCTACATCGTCGGAAGAAGCCCCTCAAATGAAATATTAAGACTTGCCAAATTAGATAGCTCAATAACGGTCACAGGGGCAGTTGAGGATGTGAGACCCTATGTATGGAGTTCTGCGGTTTTCGTTGTTCCAATAGTTGTAGATGATGGAGGAATAAAGAATAAAACATTGGAAGCGATGGCGATGGGTAAGGCGATAGTTTCGACCTCTCTTGGAGCACAGGATATAGGATGCGAAAATGGAAAACACCTAATAATTGCAGAAAATGAAAAAGAATTTGCCGAAAGAGTTGTCGAACTGATCAGGACGAGGGAGAGAAGAAGATTGGGAAAGAATGCGAGGAAATTTGTTGAAGAAAACTACTCATGGGATAAAAAATCGG
>JAWAJM010000071.1:0-3946 GCA_038996625.1 Candidatus Aenigmatarchaeota archaeon | reverse complement strand
GATTACACATTAATAGATAAAATCATACAATTAACAAAAGATAAAAAAGATATAAGAAAAGCTATAAAATTAGCAAAAATATGCAAAAATGTAGAAGAACTTGAAAAGTTTAAATCATTATTTCTTTAAAAATTCCTCAACTTGACCTTTTTTCAATTTTCTAAATATCTCTGCAATATTTGAAGGACTTTCTTCTATATGGCTAGAAACATATGCCCTAAGCTCAGGTGGAATACCTTCAACTGCGACCCAATCATTAGAATATCCTAGCTCTTTTTCTAGCTCTTCAGGTATTTTAAAATATAAAACTCCATTATGATATACAACTTCCGTCTTCATAATTATATATTAAAATATTAATTTAAATACTTTTGCCCACAACAAAATTAACAATAATTCTTATAAGTTTTCTTATATCCTCACTCCTTAGATTTTTAACAAATTGTATAAATTTAGAATAACAATCATAGCATAATATCATATCCTGAAAGTAATGCACTTCACCACCCTCAAGGCTAAGATAAATAGTATTTACTTTTTTTCCATCTTCAGTTTGCACCTCCTCTCCAGGCTTTTGATTATTACTTATATATAATACATAACCACCATCACTCAGATATTTACCACATAAATAGCACTCAAACACGTTACTCACACTCATCCAAAAGATAATTAATTACATCATCAAAACTACAAATTTTAGCTCTTTTTTTCTCTAACATAGCCTTTATTATCACTAGCTTTTTATGTGTATTGCTACCTATACGTATAGTCTTAACACCACTCATAAATAATATACATTATATATATTTAAATACTTTACTTTTCTAGAAAATTAGAAACATCTTTATAAGTTAATTTACCAGATAATCCAAGAGCCCAGTTACGAGCCATTAAAATACAATTATCTTCTAAAAGCTTAGCATATATATGTCTTTTATCTTCAGGAACTTCACTAAAGAAAAAATTAGAAAGGCGAAAGTGGATATTCTCTGCAAATTTCTTACTTTTTTCTATTAATGGCTCTGCAATTCCCTTACTTCGCAAATCATTCTCTAGTCTAGTCAATGCTTCTCTACTTATCATAACTGCTTTAAGCTACAACTCCTGTTAACTTTTCTTTGTAGTGTTTTACTAATACGTTTCCTTTACCTCTTGTTGCCTCTTCGAACTTGTCTCCAGCCATTGATATTGCTTTAGAATATGCTTCAACGAATGTTGGATGTACAGGAGCACCTAATAGTCTCTCTAAGCTTTCTTTCCATCTATTAGCCCCTACTTTTGGTGTTATTTCTCTCCATCTCCTAGCGAATATTGGTTGTTTTTCATCATATCTTTTTGCCATTTCCTCAAGAGATCTAACTTTTGCCATACGCATCACCAATTATCTATTAAATACAAGAATATTTATTATTTTGTAGTCACATGAAAATTATTCTCAATAAAGACAACAAAAACAAAATCACAACAATTATATATATAAGAATAAATTCCTCTGGAATAATACTAGAAAAACTAAAAATAGCTAGAAGTAATATTAAACCCACTACTAGCAATAAACCTCTCTCCATATTATTTATTGGTTTTTATCATTTTATAAAACTGCTTTTTCAAATAATCCAAAGATTTTGGATTTGGCGTTATATATGTATATAACAATGTATAAAACACTAAATTTCTACACACTTCGCTAATACTCATTCCCGTATCCTCTGCGATTTCTTTTAAAAAATTGTAAATAGCTTCAGATATTCTAAATCTTATAATTTTTGTACCATTAATATTATTGGTCCTCACCACACCACCAATTAATATTTAATAAGGAAATAAATAAATACAACAAATATAAGTGGTATAAAAAATAAAACTAACTTCTCAATACTGGTTAAATAAGGTGGAGCAACAGTTATAGAATATATACTAGCAACTAAAAGCAAACCAACTACAAGAATAGCTATAGTATCTTCAACAACGTTTCTCACTTAATCACCCCTCAACTTCCAAAATAAGTATAATAATAAAAATATTGCTATTAGGGATCCAATTATAACTAAGCTTCTCTGAAAATAAGGAGCAATACAATCACCCTCATAACAACCATAATAACAATAAGTCCTAGTTTGATTTGTTTCACAAATACTAGTCATATTAACGTTTCTGCAACTTATTTCTTCACTTACAACAAAATCACCCTCACAATATTTTATTTTTTCAGTCTTTACAAAACCTGATACAAATCTACCAACATAAACGATAAGAGGCTCAACGTAATTACTAATACCTAGTACATTATCAATGTAAAGATTTTGATTTTTACCAGCACTAAATCTAACATAATTATTAGCACTAATACTCATAAAGCTCCAAGTTGTTGAACTTAAAGAAACTGTAGATGTAGTAGTTACTGAACCCGTACCCATAAAATTAAAGAATAATAAGCTAAAGTTAGCACTAGTGTATGCTTCTCTATTTTGTTGTAAATATAATGAATATAAACTATTATAACCTGATGCAAATGAATAAGTACCACTCCATATAGCAGAGCTTCTAGTAGTATTTTCAAAATCATCCCAAAAATCAAATATAGTTATATTATTTGGTTCATAAACAGTTGCCAAACCATAATTAATACAATATTTTACTTCTTCTAAACTACTTTGATTAACCCTAAAAAAGACATACGTACTATTAGAATTACAATTAGCAACATACCTACTTATTTTTATATCATCCTTATATACTTCTAAATTACTACAATCTGGCTTAAGTTTAAATGTATCTATTAAAGTTTTTGTATCTATTGTCAAATAAGCAATACCATTGTAATTAACTGGATACTTAAAAATATAGCAATCACTATATAAAGCATTCGCAACAGGTATAAATATCATAAAAGCCAATAAAACAATAAACCTATTCACATTGTTCCCCTCGCCAACTTACTTATTATATATATAAATGTTATAATCATTGGAACAAAAAAAAGTAACTTTATTATATCATTTTGAACAACAATGTAATTAAAAACCGTCATTAAGCTATATGCACCTAAAACTACTGGACAACCAACAGCACCAGTTAAAGAAGGAGCCACTACACAAGCACTTGCTATAGCAACAAAACCACCAGCAAACCATATATAATCCCAAGATGTTAAAAATTTGAATTGGTCAGGTATGTCTGTAAAATTGAATAAGTATATTAAAAATGCATACATCAATGATATAGTTAATATAAATTTCACATCATTCATTTAAACACCGCCCCCACAAAATACGCAAAAATCAGGGCCGATATCATTATTAAAATTAAAAATATCCAAAATGGTATTAAACCTATAACTGAAAACAAAATAAGCAACATCATTGCTGTTAGTATACCTAATGGTATTCCTCCATATCTCGATGCCAAAACTGATATAACAGTTATTATTATAAAAGCTATTCCAATTGGAGATACTAGTCCTGACAAAACATATAACCCTATAAGTGGAACTCCTGTTATGTTGTATCTTTCAGCAATTTCAGTATAGTTAAATGTATAGTTGACTGGTGGTAATGTTGGATACGTTGGTGGCTGAGTTGGTGGTTGAGTTGGTGCAGTTTCATTAAGCATAAATTGATATGACAAATCTGAACACTCAGTAGGATAACAATACCTATATCTATACATATGAGTACTATTGTATCTATACCAGTCAGACCACTCAGTACAAACACATCCACTACTAAATAGCCTTAGCCTCAAATTACTTACCCTACCTGCCGCATATGGATAAATAACATAATCTTCTGTTTCGTATCTATTATTTTCTATAGCATACCAAGTATATCTATCATTATACATATCAACAACATCGTAATACATATTTACACCGAACTCGATAGGTGCAGTTGCTTGATATACTTTAATTGTTACATTAAATTCACCATCAAATGGACTATCT
>JAWAJM010000070.1:0-4044 GCA_038996625.1 Candidatus Aenigmatarchaeota archaeon | reverse complement strand
GTCAATTTTTCAATTATTTTTTTCTCTTCCCAAAATTTTCTGATTTTATCTTCTAGTTGTTTGAAATCCATCATAGAATCACCTTAAAATTTCGAATAAATAAATTTCTATAGAAGGTTGAGAATAATCCGACAATCCATTCTCTAAATATGAATTATAAGTTTATAAGCTTTCTTTTTTTAATTTTTCAATTATTCTTGAATAATTTTCTGAATCTTCCTTTATCCAATCTCTTGTTTCTACAGTTTTGTATTTATCTATCGTTTTTATAACAACCTTTTCTATACCAGCGTTTATTAGTATTCTTTTACATCTATTGCAAGGTAAAGCTTCCACAATTTCTCCACTTTTAGTGTCCTCTCCATAAATGTAAAGAGTACCACCAACAACTTTGCTTCCATTTCTTGCAGCATTAATTATTGCATTTTCTTCTGCATGAACGGCAGGACAATAGTCATATGCGCTTCCATGTGGTAGATTTAAAATATCTTTTATACATCCAACTTCATAACAATTTACAACACCTCTTGCAGTTCCATTGTAGCCAGTTGAAACAATAGAGTCATTTAAAACTATAACTGCACCATATTTTCTTCTTAAGCATGTAGATCTTTTACTAACAGCTCTAGCAATTTCTAAATAGTACTCATCTTTTGATAGTCTTTCCATTAAATATCTTAGTCAAAAAATTTAAATTTTCCAAAACTTTCTTGTTTTTAAGAAATTTTTATATGCATTAAATAGTTCTTCAAAAAATTCTTCTTCATTTCTATATTTTTTTTCCAATATTTTTTTTGCATTTTCCAAACCAATGCCAATTACAGAAATGCAAATGGCAAACTTTTTACCATAAGAAATGAACAAGCTGGCATTTTCTAACAATTTTTTGAATTTTGTTTTTTCCGACATAGACAGTTTACTTTTTAGTGTATATTTTCTAACAATTTTTTCAGCAGTCAAATCCTTTTCTTTTACCACAGATAAAAGTCTAGCTCCGCAATTTCTACAGCTTACGTTTTCTGGTAAATTCCTCAAATAGTATGTTTCTTTCCAAGCACCACAATTTAAGCAAATAAGTTTAACTTTTCTTTCTAGTATTCTTTCTTTGAATCTTTTTATTAGATCTTCCGTTGGAGTTTCAATGTAATCTATAAAAACTTTCTTTAGGCCTAATTCTGATAATTTAGAAAAACCAACAACAATAAAAATTTTTAAGTCTTTTTTCTTTATTTTTTCTACAACCTTTTTACAATTTTCTATGTCAAGTTTTTCTGTAATTATTTCTTTCAAAGTTTCATAGTAAAGAGGAGTATATTTTAAGTTTTCAGATATTTTCTTGGCAATAGAAAGATTAATATTAGCGTTCTTTTCTATAACTCCAAATCTTTTTGCAACATTTAAAAACCTAATTAGAAACAAATCAGTAGAAGGTAATATGTTTTTTATTTCAGTTTCTATTTCTTCGGGTTTCAAATTTTCTATTATTTCTTTAACTCTTTCAGCTAAAGCTATATCTACATTTTCATTGAAAACTAATATTATTCTATAGGCATCGTTTTTGTTTTTCAGCGGTTTACCCAATTTGGAAATTATAATTTTTGCTAAAGTTTCATTTACTTTATTTCCAAAAGAAGCATGTATAATTAATTTGTTTTCGAAATATTCTATGAATATTTCTTCATCAGAGGGAACAAACTTCTTAGATTGTTCTTCATAAAAAGATTTTAGAGCGTATATACAATTTTCATCCAATCTGTATTTTTCTTTGAGTTCTTCTTCAGTAATTTTGTTGTTGGCAATAAGCTTTCTTAACCTACCAGCTTCGATAGCAATTTCAAAAGATACAGGAACTAACTCTCCCATCCAACTAGGAATAGCTGCATCTTTTTCACGAGTTTCTTCAACATATACTTTATCATCCTCTATAGAAACTATTTTATAAGTTTCACCTTTAAGGACAAATACAAAACCTTCTTCGCCATAGAGCGCAATAAAATCTTCATCTAAAGATCCTATTATGGAACCATCTAAAATATTAACTACCTTATATTCTTTTACATCAGGTATTGTTGATATTTGGGAAAAATAGTAATCATAAGCTCTTTTTCTAATAAATATTTTGTTATTTTTAATGCTAATTATGCCGATGTCTTCTAAAAATTTAACAACTTCTAAAAATTCTCCTTTTTCAAGATTATGATAGGGGTAAGCTCTCTTGATAATTTGATAAACTTTTTCTATTTCCACATTCTTATTATTGTCAAATGCTATTCCTACTATTTGGTGCGCCATAACATCATAACACTTATTATGAGTAGTTAAACTTTCTAGCTCATAATTTAAAGATTTTCTCGCAACAACTGCCGACTCTATAATATCATCTTCATCAGTTGTAACAATAATACCTTTACTCAACTCTCCATATCTATGTCCACTTCTTCCTATTCTTTGTAGAAATTGAGTAACTTTTCTAGGAGATTGGTATTGTATAACTAAATCAACGGAGCCAACATCTATTCCTAGTTGTAAGCTTGAGGTACAAACTAAGGCTTTTAATTTTTCCTCCTTAAATTTTTTCTCTGTCTCTATTCTTATTTCTTTACCTAAACTAGAATGATGAACACCTATAGGCAAATCCCTTTCTATCATTTTTAGTCTATTTGAAAGAATTTCTGCAAATTCTCTAGTATTTGTAAATATTAATGTAGATCTGCTTTCTTTTAATTTTTCTACTATAAATTTTAGTCTAGCTAAAGTTTCGTAAGATATTAAATATTTTTCAGAAAATTTAGCATAGTCTTTAACTTCTCTCGGGAAGACAACTCTTATATCAAGGGGCTTTTTATACTTCATAGTAATTATTTCTAAATTCTTTCCTCCAAAAAATTTCGCAACTTTTTCGGGATCGCTAATAGTTGCTGATAACATAATTAACTGAAATCCGGGTGATAGTTCTCTTAATCTTTCTAAAGCTACAGATAATTGAACTCCTCTCTTACTTTCAATAATTTCGTGAACTTCATCTAGTACAACCCATTTAACATTTTTTAAATGCTCCCTTATCTTTTTACCAACTAATATTGACTGTAAAGCTTCTAAAGTAACTATTAGTAAATCATTAGGAAATTCTGCTTGTTGTTTTCTTTCATAGGAAGAAGTATCACCATGTCTAACAGATATGTTCATCTCAAGTTCTTTAGCCCAAAAAGACAAATGCTCCTCTTGGTCCCTATTTAAAGCTTTCATAGGTGATATATAAAGTATGCTAGTTGGCTTAGGTTTTTCTTCTAGCCATTTTTTAAATATAGGTAATAAAGCTGCTAGTGTCTTTCCAGTTCCAGTTGGTGATATTAATAGACAGTCTTTCCCCTCATATATGGGCTTAAATGCCATTTCTTGAATTTCAGTTAGTTTACTAATACCAAGTTTTTTTAAAATTTCTTTTAGTATATCGTGCATTTTTAAAATTTGTTATAGGGTTATTAATCTAAAAAGATTATGTTTTTAAATCTCAAGAAACAATAAAAATGAATGCCAGAGAAGCTTTTAACAGAGAGGAAAAACTATTTAGCATATGGGGTATACATTGGAGGTAAGAGCGTAAGTAGAGATATGAAGGAATTCGTTTATAAGACAAGGCCAGATGGATTAGTTATACTAAATGTAAGAAAGACAGACAAAAGAATTAGGGTTGCCGCCAAGTTTATTGCAAGACACAAGAATATTTTAATTGCTAGTAGAAAGAAATTTGCTCATAAATTGGTTGAAAAGTTTGGAGAAATTATAGGAGCTAGAGTTTCTATAGGAAGATTTTTACCAGGAACTTTGACTAACCCCAATTCAGATAATTATTTTGAAGCAGAAGTATTGATAATAACAGATCCTGAAACTGATAAAAGGGCTTTAGAAGAGGCTGTTAAAGCTAGGATACCAATTATAGCAATTTGTAATAGTTCTAATGAAACTAAAAATATTGATTTGATTATTCCGTCAAACAACAGAAGTAGAAAACCTTTAGCATTGATCTTATTCTTACTTGCTAGA
>JAWAJM010000069.1:0-4096 GCA_038996625.1 Candidatus Aenigmatarchaeota archaeon | reverse complement strand
ATTTATCTTTTTTTGTTCCCCTTTTTAGTATTGTTTTTAACTCATCCAAATTTACACCTATGGCTTCTTTATCTACCTCGAACTCATCGAAAGCTATTGGTAAAATATTTAGCCTTATTACAGAAATTAAAGCCTTGTCAGCAGCTGTAAATATTAAGCCTTTATCTTTTTCTATTTTTATTATCCCCTCTTCTACTAACTTGCTTATGCTATCAAAAATATCTCTTAAAGATGTTGTTTCGTAAGTCGATATTCTGAACATAAAATAGTAATAAATTTAAATATAAAGATTTTTATACTTCTGAAACAAATCATTAACTTTTTTAAAATCTTCAAAATCTATTTTTTGAACAATATCAACTATAAAATCATCCTTATCTTTTGTAAAAAAAACCCTCACAAAATCGTTAGTATTAACCTTAAATACCGATAAAAACAAAATTTCAGAATTTTCCAACTTAAATCCTTCGTCTCTTATCTCAGAAACCTTTCCATAAGTAAAATACTTTCCATCTTTTAATTCTTTTGATATTTCGGTTGTTTCTATGAAGCTATACATAATTTATTTTTAATAACTTCTCCAAGAATAGTTACACTTAGTACATATATAAAATATAGTAGGTGGTTCATCTGCACTTCTGGTTTGCTGAACATAATAATATGCTTCTTGATTTCCGCATTTTGGGCAAACTACGTTTGTTTTTGGTAAATTTTTTTCTTTATCCTTTTTTGTAACCACTACAGCTTCTTCAAACTCTTTTCTTACTTTCGTTTTTATAGTTATTTGCTCCTTCTTGTCTAGGGAATAGTTTTTTTCACACTTTCTACAATATAGAAAAGTTTTACCCTTTTTTCTAACAGGTATTAAAACTGTTCCACACTTTTGACAGGTTCTCATTATATAAAGTAATTTCAACTATTTATATTTTTTGACGACGCAATAAAAAATAGATATTAATATAATTTTTTGAAGATATTTTTATGAAGGGTATATCTCCGCTAATAGCTACAATTATATTAATAGGTATAACCGTACTTATTGCAGGTATTTTAGGCTTATGGGCGGCGAACTTTGTAACTTCGAGAACACAAGAAATAGGCCAAGGTACTACTGAAATAATGAGACTTAAATGCAACATTATGAAATTTACCGTAGTTTCTAAAAACGAACTTAACAATAATATTAGCTTTATTATATTGAACGATGGACCTGTAGACATTAATGGCCTCTCATTTACGTTTATAGATTTGGATGATCAGAACAATATTAAAAATATTACTGGAATTGAAATAAACACTACATTAAAAAGAGCTTCTTACTCAAGAATAGAAGTTTCAAAACCGCCAGAAGGATATGACAAGATAGAGATTAGAAGTATAGAGTGTCCAAACGTTAAAGAAGAAATAGAAGAAAAAACATCAAGCCAATAAAGAAAACGTTAAGTAACCTATTATCATTAGTATTATAGAGTACCTTAAACCAACTATTGCGCTACCTTCACTCATCTTTCCAATTAATAATCCGTTAAAAAAACTCTGAATTAGTATAAGATGTAATATTATATTTTTAATTTCTAAGATGTTAATATAAACTTTTTTCTGAAATATTGCTCCGCTTTGATATTCTCCTATGGTTGGAATTAAAAACTTTAAAAGAATTATTATTATTGCTAAAAACATAAAGTAAATTAAAAATCCGTTAACTTTTGTTGGAGCGGCTATCATTTCCCTTTCTTTTTTAATTTTTTCGGATTCTATTAAGCTACTTATTGTAGCTTCTATAACAGAACTCATATCTCCACCAGCTTTAACAGCCTCTCCAACTGTTAAACTTAATTTTTTTATTAATTTAGATTCGCTCCTTTTTGCTAAGTTATATAGCGCTTTATCGAAAGGTATTCCTAATTTTATTTCTGAGGCCATTTTCTTAACTAAGGGTGTTAAAGATTTATAATCGTTATTCGCTATATCCTCAAAAATTAGAACTATATTCTTTCCGCTTTTAATACCTTCTGAAAGGTCTCTTAGAAAAGATGAAAAGTATACTTCCATTTCTTTTCTTGTTTTTTCTTTTTGATTTAAGATTAAAAATATTATAATTAGTGGCACGAATATCGCTAACGCATTTAGAAAAACATTAATAATTAAAACGTTTAAAATTTTTGATAAAATCAAATTATTAAAGAAAAGCAGAAAAATTCCAAAAACTACAGATATTATTATTGATAAAATTTCTTCCGATTTCATATTTCTACTTCTATCCCCTTAATGAAAACTAAGAAAAATATATTTAAAAAGGGTAAAATTATATAAGTAAATATTTTAAATAAATCTGTTAGAGAAATGCCGCCAACACTTTCTTGAATAGCGGCCATAACTATCATTATAGATACTAAGAATAATGGCAAAGAGACTACAAGACCTATGTATATTTCACTTATTGTTCCTAATCTTTGCAAGAAGCTTTCCTTTTTTATTCTCCAATCAAACATCAGATAATCATAGGTTATCTTAAGATATTTTTTTAAATCACCTCCACTCTCTATTATTGAAGCCAAGTTTCCTAAGAATTTTTGAAAAATAGGAGAGCATGTTGTTGATGCAACCTCTTTAATAGCTGAAATAAAATCTATCCCATAGTTTTCTACTCTAATAACTACTTCCTTTAGCTCCTTTGATAATGCCCCATACTCTTCGAAATTAGAGATAATCTTAAAAATAAGATAAGGATTTATGTTGCTTTCTGAAATAGCCATCATATGAGAAACCGCACTTATAAAATTGTTTTCTATTTCTCTCCTATAATCGCTTTCTCCCTGAATAGCCCCGAAATAAAAAGTTAGGAAAACTGTTATAGGGATTAAAAAGGGTATTAAAGATTTAAGTATAAAGAATTCCTTAGGTATATTGATTGGTATGAAAAAAATAAATATACCTATTATAAAAGATAGAAAAGTATAGAAAAACATTCTAGCTAAATAAATAGAATAAAGAGTTTTTGATCTAGTAGATGTTAGGGCTCTCTTAATTCTTAAGAAAAATTTCAGCTTCTTAACTCTTTCCACTAACCAAGAAAACAGTGAATACTCTATACTCATAAAATATTTTAAGTTTCCACAACAAAAATATAACCGAGTTTTTTTGTTATATCACTCTCTTTTAATTTAAGGATTTTTCTTTTTGCCTCCTCATATTCAATCTTACCCTCTATCATTTGCATTAAAGTTTTTTTATCCTTATAATACATCTTTATTATTTCCGCTACCTCTTCATAACTTTTTTTATTATTTTTTTGCATCCATTCAATAACCTTAATTCTATCTTCTATTTCTTTAATAGCATTTTCCATCGTAATACCATATTTTTCACAGATTTTTGGAATCAGTAAGCTTTCATTTGCTTTTTCATAAGAATCTGTAAATGGATTCCATCTATATGTTATGTTTTGCATAACCTCACCCCTTTCATCGATTCCACCAATCTCCACAATCTCCTTAATTCTTCTAGCATATTCTCCTTTTTCTTTAGCCCTTTTCATTACTATTACAAAATCTAAGGCTTCTACTAGTCCGATTGGTAATTCTATTGGTGGAGAAATCAATCTTTTAACTAAGGAGCTAACATCTTCTGCATGGAATGTAGATATACTTGCATGACCAGAAGCCATACCCTGAAACATAACATAAACTTCTCTACCTCTTGTTTCCCCAACAATAACATATTCTGGATTCATTCTAAAACTTTCTCTTAGTAAATCAAAAAGGGTTACTTCTCCATATTTACTTCCACTAGGAAGCGGTAAACCAAAACCTACTCTAGTAACTAAAGGAACCCAATGCTCATGAACAAATCTCAATTCTCTCGTATCTTCTATACTTACAATCTTGGCATCTGGTCTAATAAAAATTCCTAAGCTATTTAAAAAGCTCGTTTTTCCACTTCCTACACCGCCAATTATTAAAAAAGATGTCTTATGCTCTATTAGAAACCATAAATATGCTAAAATTTCGCTATTTACAGTTTTTAAGTCTATTAATTCTATTGGAGAAAATGGTTTCTCAGTAAATTTTCTTATAGTAAAAGATGGACCCTTTTG
>JAWAJM010000068.1:0-4098 GCA_038996625.1 Candidatus Aenigmatarchaeota archaeon | reverse complement strand
GTTTTTAATGATGCCGAAAAATTAAGAAAATTTATAATAAAGTTGGCGCAAAGAAGTGGAAGATATGTTAGCTATGCTGAGCCTATCTTGGATGCTACACTACCAGATGGTTCTAGAGTTGCTGCAACCTTAGCTCAGGATGTAGCTACTAGAGGTGGTACTTTTACTATAAGAAAATTTACGGAAAAACCTTTTTCACCAATAGAGCAGTTGGAACTAAAAACTGTAAACGAAGATATTTTGGCGTATATATGGTTTTTAATAGAGCATAGAGCTTCTATGTTAGTAGTTGGTGGTACAGCAACTGGTAAAACTTCTTTTCTTAATTCTATCTGTATGTTCATAAAACCTGAAGCAAAAATAGTTTCAATTGAAGATACTAGAGAGTTAAGATTGGTTCATGAGCACTGGGTACCTGGCTTAGCTAGACCTGGTTTTGGAATTCCTTTACCTTCTGGCGAAAAATACGGCTCTGTTACTCTTTTCGACCTCTTGAAAGAAGCTTTTAGACAAAACCCGGATTATGTAATAGTTGGTGAGACTAGAGGTGAAGAGGCTTATGTTCTTTTCCAAGGTATTGCTTCTGGTCATGCATCTTTAAGTACCTTTCATGCAGGTTCCGCGTCAGATGTTATAAAAAGATTAATAACTCCTCCTATAGAATTACCGCCTTCCTTGTTAGAAAGTTTAGATGCAATTATAGTTATGACTTTTGCTAAAGAAAAAGGGAAACCTTCTAGAAGAGTTAAGGAAATTGAAGAAATTGTAAACGTGGATGAAAATGGTAACATTAAAACAATTACTGTTTTTAAGTGGAACCCAACAAAAGATACTTTTGAGAAAGTTGAAGAAAGTATAAAGTTGAAGAAAATTGCGCAAAACTTAGGAATAAGTTACGAAGATGTTCTTAAAGAGTTAGAAAGAAGAAAAAGATTTTTAATTTGGTTAAAAAATCAAGGAATTAGGGATTATATCCAAGTTACTTCATACATAAATGAGTACTATAAAAATCCTGAAAAGTTTTGGAAAATAATAGGAGTTGAAGATGTTGAAATAGAGAAAGAAGAAGTGGAAATAGAAAAATCTTCTAAAGAACAAAAGATAAGTAAAATTGCCCCTTCTTTAAAACTTCTAGGATTAATGTTTATGAAAAGAAAAGCTAAATAAGTAAATGGGATTAATATCAACAATAACAAAAATATTTAGTCCTTTGATAGAAAAAAATGAAGATTTCTTTAAGCCACTTAAAGAATCTTACTTAAAATCCGGATTAAAGATGCCTTTTTTGAGTTATGCCAGTATAATGATATTTGTTTCAATTTTGTCTTTTATATATGTGTTCGCTATAACCTATTTTATTTTATCCATATTTTCCGTACCGAGTAAATTATCTTTTGTTTATTCAATTTTTTCTGGTATGCTAACTTCTGCTATTAGTTTTATTTTTATGTATTTTTACCCTTCACAGAGAGCATCATCAAGAAAAAGAAACATAGATAATTCATTACCCTTTGTATTAATTCACATGAGCGCCTTAGTAGATTCTGGTTTACCACCATATCAAATGTTTAAACTAATATCAAACTTTGAAGAATATGGAGAAATATCAAAAGAGTTTAAAAAAATTGTAAGAAATATTGAAGAGTTTGGATTAGACCCAATGACAGCAATCAAAGAAGTTGCGACTAGAAGTCCTTCAGAAGATTTACAACAACTTTTACTTGGTTTCGTTACTACAACAGAAAGCGGAGGAAATATTAAGCTATACTTAAAAACTGTGGGGGAACAAACGCTATTCGATTATAGGAAAAAAAGAGAAAAGTACATAAGAACTTTAGACCTAATGTCTGAATTGTACACTGGTATAATAGTTGCATCACCTCTCTTTCTAGTTGCTATGCTAGCAATAATGAGCATGATTCAACCAACATTAGGTGGGTTTACAATAAAAGATCTTGTTTGGTTAGGAGCATATGTTATAGTGCCTGCTATAAATATCTTATTCATTTTATTTCTACACACAATGGAGGTTGAAATGTGATAGAAAAAGGATTATTAATTGTTTTGATTTCAAGTATATTTGTAGGAAGTATACTCTTTTTTATAAATTTTTCTCTGTTTTCTAAAATACCAGAATTTACACTAATTTCTTCTCTTCTTAATATATTTTCCGCACTGGTAATAATATTACCTATAGTAGTTTATCAGATATCTAATTATACAAAACTAAAAAGAATAGAAGCATTTTTCCCTATATTTTTAAGAGATCTTGTAGAAGCGTCTAGAGGTGGATTGACTTTGCCACATGCTTTGAAATCTGTATCTAGAAATGATTACAAAGAACTGACTCCAATAATAAAAAAACTTGCCTACAGATTAGAGTGGGGTATTCCTATAGATGAGGCCTTGCTAGCTTTTTCCAAAGAAACAAAATCAAAACTTATATCAAGAATAGTTGCTTCTGTAATTGAAGCACAAAAGTTTGGAGGAAATGTAGTCGATACATTTCAGTCTTTAACTAACGTTGCGTTAGAGATTGATAGATTGAGAAAGGAGAGATCAACATATCTGCAAGGACAAATAGTAACTGGTTACATAATCTTCTTTGTATTCTTGGGGGTAATAATAGCAATAGAAAAATTTCTACTTCCTGGCATAAGTGCTGGTACTCCAAGTTTAACTCAAGCGGGAGCACAAAACATACAGCAAGCCGATTTAACTACTTTCTTTAAAAATGTTTTTAGAGATATAATAATAATTCAAGGTTTATTTGCTGGCTTATGTGTTGGTAAAATGTCTGAAGGTAATGTAGTTGCTGGGATTAAACATAGCTTATTTATGATTTTTGTTGGAATGATAGTTTTTACTCTACTTTCAGCTTAAATGATAAAAGAAAAAGTAAATAAATGAAAATAGCATTTTTACCTGGATTTGAAAAAAAATTTAAAGAAATATTGGGAGAAGAATTTTGTAAATTAGAAGAATGTTTACACATAAGACCTAAAAAAACTATTAGAATAAATACTCTTAAAGTGGATGTTAAAAAAATAAAAGAAAGATTAATTAAAAAAGGGTGGAAACTAGAAGAAGTTCCTTGGTATAGGAATGCTTTTTTTGTTGATTCAGAAGAAAAAATATCCAAAGCTGAAGAGCATTTTCTAGGATACTTTTATATACAAGACGCTGCAAGTCTTGTACCTCCTTTAGTTTTAGATCCAAAAGAAAATGAAATTATCTTAGATCTTTGTGCCTCTCCTGGCTCAAAAACAACTTTTATTGCAGAATTAATGAAAAATTCTGGTCTAATTATAGCTAATGACATTTCTCCAAAAAGAATTGAAGCTTTATCATACAACTTGCAAAAAATAGGAGTATGTAATACTATAGTTACTATGATTGATGGTAGAAAAATAGAAAAAATTAATATGAAGTTTGATAAAATTTTAGTAGATGCTCCTTGTAGTGGGAGTGGGACTTTTATAAGTAGTTTTAGTGTTTTGAATTTCTGGAGTGAGCATATTGTTAAAAGACTGAGTAATCTACAAAAACAACTAATAAAATCTGCATCAAAAGTTGTTAAAAATGGTGGAGAAATAGTTTATTCAACTTGCTCAATTGATCCAGAAGAAAATGAAGAAATTCTTGAATATGCTGCTAGAAAGTTAAATTTAGAGCCAGTAAAAATTGAAGTAAAAGGCTTAAAATATAGAAGAGGAATTCAAAGCTATAATGGAAAGGAATATAAATATTCAGAATATGCTATAAGATTTTATCCATTCGATAACCTAACAGAGGGATTTTTTGTATGCAAGTTGAGGAAATGAATAAAAACGAAATTCAAAATCTGGAGAAAATTTTAGTAAAGAATTATGGTTATTCTATAGATTTTAGTAATTTCCGTGTTTTTAAAAATAAAGAAGGAAAAATTTACCTTCTAAATAAAATTAATGTTAACTCTCAAATAATAAGTAGAGCAAGCTATTTGGGTTTGTATTTTGGAAAAATTAAAAGGAATGAAAAAATTCAGTTATCTGTAGAGGGGTCGCAAATGATTGGAAAATATGCCAATAAAAATATTGCAATTTTAGATAGAGAAAA
>JAWAJM010000067.1:0-4128 GCA_038996625.1 Candidatus Aenigmatarchaeota archaeon | reverse complement strand
TATCTACACGATGTATTTAGTTATTTACAGCAATCGCAATCACTTTATTATTTGATTTCAACTTTCGCAGGATTATTTTTGGGTTTTATATATTCATGGAATATTCATCCTAAAGAAGGAGCGTGTATTTTTTCGGAAGAACCATATAGGCGACAGCAGAGTATTGTGAATTTAGCTGCGGTTGTCCCATCCATATACATTGTGCTTGTTTTTATATTGGTAGGATTAGCGAAAGGTGATGATATATACTTCTTATCGAATCTATTTTTAGGATTGGTTCTGGGAGTTTATGGGCTTTATGAATTCATTAAGCTTGATGTTGGGTCCACTAACTTGGTCATACTCGGCGATTCTTCTTCAGGAAAAAGTGTTTTGATTGCAAGTCTGTATGGTTTCATGTGCAATAGCAAATATCAATATAATTATAAAAATCCGGTTTCGAAAGTCTCTGAAACCTTGTCAAAATTCTTGGGAGCCACATCTTTAGAGGAAGAAAATCCTCAAACGAGGTATTTCTTAGAATTACGAGAAGGTAGAGGTTGGGGAAAACCAACACCTACTGGTAATGTAATTTTATTTGGAACAAAAGTAAAGATACTTCCAAAGTTGTATAAATGTATTAGAATAGTTTTGCCCGACTATCCGGGTGAGATGACTTCTAAATTTGTTGAAATCCTTCGAAATAGAGAGATCGTTAAATCGATTCCTAAAGTTAAAGATATTGAAAAAGACGAGCCTACTCTCGAAAAATTCGCTGAATACTTAGCTGAGACTACTGGATTTCATGAGAATACAGCAAAAACACTCGCTACAGTATTAACTCTTGTAAAAAACAGTGATAAAATCTTCTATTTAATTGATTCAGAAGAGTTAATTATCGATTTATTGGAGAAAGGTAGGCTTAATCTGAGAGACGAGAGTTTAAAAAATTATTTCTTCGAAAGAGCTATAAAGTATAGAGAGAAAGGGAGAGAGTTGGATTTTGGCAAGGAATTATTAGACTTCTTTAACCTTAGACATGAAATTTATTCAACTTTTGGTAAAGACCCGAACCTTGTCCTCACCAAAGTGGATTTAATTGCCACAATATCTGAATATACAGACGATCAACAATTTAGAGAGTTTTCGAGTAACTTTTTAGGTGAAAGTGATGAATTTAAAGCAAGTTCCTATGCTCTGAAGAAAATATTGGCTAGAGTTGTTGGTCCTAGGGTTAATGAGCTCGAGAAGAACTTCGCAATTTCCGGAGTTATTTCGAGGATTGTGAGGGAGCCAAAAATAGATATCTTGCCTCGTGGAGGGGAATCCGCTGATGAATTCGTTCGAATTAAAACCTTCGTTGACCTCTTCGAAAGATAAATTTTGTCTTATAAACGCACTTGGAACGAGATTTAAATGCAATATAGAAGATCTTGAAATTAGTGAACTTACGGGGGGAGAAGTTAAGAAAATAGCGGACATGAAGTTGTTCATAGGAGAGGGTTTAAAATTTTATAGTAACTCAAAGACTATATTTGTATGGGGAGTCCGTTCCGAAAAAGATGAGGTATTCAGGAGATTATTTGCAATTTATTCTAATTATGGAGCAAAAAGCTTTGAGGAACTACTTTTTGGTTTAATTAAATATCTGAGAGAAGCGATGAATGAAAAGGGGATGGGCAATTATAGTCATAAAATATTGAATGAATTGATTTCGGAAATTGAGCAACCAATTCTTGAAGCTAAGTTCTATGACATTAGATTCATCAAAAGTATTAAAATTTTAAACCCTCCTAAGGGAACCTTAATTAAAGTTCTAAATCAGGCTATATTGGAGGGGCATAATGTAGAGATAAGTGATTCTGTCAGAGAGTTCGAGGCAAAAGGAGTGGTTATATCGCTAACTAAAGATAGAAAAAGTTTCTATAAAATATCTTATGATATAGATAAAATAAAAACTTGGATAAAACAGGAGGTAAATAACTTGATTGATGAAAAGCTAAAAAGTGGAAGAATAAGTGAATTAATAACAGATAAAGAAGATATCAAAGAATTAATTTTATATAAAATATTTGAACATTATAGAAGGACAAAATTCAATCCATTAGCAGGTATACTATGGAAGATTGGTAGGAGGGAGGAGGCAGTTATGGAAGCCCGATTAGGCGAAAACTCTTTTATAAATTTTGTCAAAAAAATTATTTTATTTTTAGTTTTACTAATTTTGATTCCTCCCTTCTTTGCGTATTTCAATGAATATATGGGACTAATATTTAGAATTTCGATGTTATTAATTGGTATTCTAATGCTGTTCATCAGCGGTAAAGAAAAGTATGAAAATAAGGATATAACGCATGAGCTTATACTTACTAAAGAAGACTTAGAAGAAAATTTTAACTATTTCAGGGATTCTTTAAGAAAGTTGGTGGAGAATAAATGTATTGAAATACTCGGAAAAAGAAAAGAGATATCTGAAAAAGAAATTGAAAATGCTAAAGACCTTGAGACGTTGATAGATAAAATAGTAGAGGAATACTTCGGTTCTCCAGATTCCAAGGACTTAGGGGTGAGAGGTTGAGGTCTTCAGTAGCTCTTGCGTTAATCATTGCCAGCTTATCTTCCATAGCGATTAATTTAGTCTTCAATTTAAGTGGAGAGGATTTAGACAGGCGAATCACCGATTTATACAGTCAAACATATAACCGGCTTGCTGATTTTTGCAGTCAGGCGTATAACTGGCTTAATGAAAACTTCCTGAACCCTCCAGATTTCAGTTTGAACTTTACTGGGAGAGAGATAATGGTTCAGGGTAAGGGTTTTAGTCCTAATGTTAATTTATCCATTTATTTGGGTAATATCACTCTAAATAATTGCTCAACAAATGAATCTGGCGAATTTAATTGCTCATTTCCTATTCCAGAAAACATTTCTGAGGGGGAGTTTACTTTTATTGTAAACGATACGATGGGTAAAATCAAAAGTAAAAATATATCTATTACACCCACACCAACTCCTGAGCTAACAACGCCACTCTCAGCCCAAAATTCTTCTAAAAACATACTGGCAGATTATGGAGTCATAATTATTGTAATAATTTCAATAATATTAATAATATATTATATAAAATTTAGAGGTAGAAGAGGCAAAATGGACGAGTTAAAACCTCGATAACCAAAAAATTTTAGGATTTAATGATTTAAATAAACATGTGGATAGTTTATGGTCGTTAGCAAGTTTGAAACTAAAAAATATTAAACGTCTTAATCTTGCTATCTTTCGGGAACACCCTTAAGCTAAAATGTTAAAACTGAAAATGATATTAACCTCGAACATTTATTATCATTAGCTTTAATTCGCAACCAGATTTGAGAATCAAAGGGATAAAGGACTGTAAGAGTAGAAAGAAAGCTCTGCCATTGAAATGTTCAACTAATCTTACGCTTGACAAAGATAAGATTCATCTTCGCTGCGAGATTGTTTGGATCGAGCTCAAGAACCCTCTTATAGCACTCGATCGCCTCTTCATACTTTCCAAGATCGCATAAAATGTTCCCCTTCATATTAAGAAGCCTTACGTCTTTTGGATTTAATTTTAGTCTTTCCTCGATTTTTAAAAGCTCAGCAATTTTTTCAGAGATCTTAATCTCGACTTCGAAACCCCTCTCGACCACATATCTCATATTTTTGAAATCGTATGAAACCCTTATCTTTAAATTCTTCTTTCCGGGCTCTAAATCTGGCTTGATCTTTATTTTTTCGCTCTTTAGCTTTTTAATGCTTACGGGCTCAATCTTTATTCCCTCAAACTCCACAAGAGCATTTTCGAGTTCAACTTCCGAATCCAGCAGAATTTCAAGCTCATCATTTTCCGTCAAAATTCGTTTTGGAATTTCTATTTTTACTTTGGGAATTGTTATCGTTTCCGCTATCTTCGCTAAAGCCCTTGAACGCGGAGATTCATCAGGTATACTCCTTGCAACTTCCAAAGCCTCATCAATCTTTCCAGCTTCGGCAAGATCTATTGCAACACTACTTAAAGCCCATGAACGCCAAGGTTCATCAGATATACTCCTTGCAACTTCCAAAGCCTCATCAACCCTTCCAACTTTAGCGAGAGCTTTTGCAACACTCCATAAAGTATCTGAACGC
>JAWAJM010000066.1:0-4246 GCA_038996625.1 Candidatus Aenigmatarchaeota archaeon | reverse complement strand
TCTAAATCAACATCTTTATCTAATGGCATGTTTCTTGTATGAATTTTAAGAATTTCTAATCTACCTTTTGCATCTGGTGGGGGAACTTCTATTTCTCTATCAAATCTTCCAGGTCTTCTTAATGCTGGATCTAATGCATTTGGTCTATTAGTTGCTCCAATAACAATAACTTTTCCTCTGCTTTTTAATCCATCCATTAAAGCTAATAGTTGAGCTACTATTCTCTTTTCAACTTCTCCAACAACTTCTTCTCTTTTAGGAGCAACAGCATCTATTTCATCTATAAAAATAATGCTTGGGGCGTTTTTTTCTGCTTCTTCAAAAATATCTCTTAATCTTTTTTCGCTTTCTCCAAACCATTTAGACATTATTTCAGGACCATTAATAGAAATAAAATATGCTCCGCTTTCGTTTGCAACAGCTTTAGCTAATAATGTTTTTCCTGTTCCTGGTGGACCATATAATAATACTCCTTTTGGAGGTTCTATACCTAATCTTTCAAAAATTTCTGGATGTCTTAGAGGTAATTCAACTATTTCTCTTAATTTTTGTTTTACTTCTTCTAAATCTCCAATATCTTCCCAAGTAATTCTTGGAATTCCTTTTTCTTCTATTTCTATAAATTTCGGTTTTTCTTTCAAAACTTCTATTACAGTTTCATCATCAATAACTACAATTCCAGAAGGTTCAGTATTTACTACGTAAAAAGTTATTTGTGGAAATGGATTAAAGAAAAAGAAATCTTCTATATCTTCTCCAAAAATTGTAGATAAAAATTCGTCTCTTCTTCTATGCACTGGAGAAGGAACTATTAAATCTCCCTTAATTACAGGCCTTTTTAAAAGGCTTTGCTTTAAATAAGAAATACTAGCTGTAAATATTTTTTCTTCAGCAGGAGCTAATATAACTTTTTTTGCAATTTTATATTCTGCTTTTCTAACTTTTACGTTTTCTCCAACAGAAACTCTAGCATTTCTTCTTGTAATTCCATCCATTCTTATTATATTTAAACCTATATCTGCAGGATAAGCTCTTAAAGCAATTGCAGCTGTTTTTCTTTTTCCTTCTATTTCTACTATTTCCCCTTCTCTAACTCCTATTTTTAATAAATTGTTTGAATCGATTCTAACAATTCCTTTATAAGATTCTTCTTTTGCAGTTAATTCTCCAACTCTTAATATAAGCTCTTCTGGCATAATATTTTAGAGTTTAAGTTTTTTATTTAATAATTAGTTGTATTTAATAACTTTAAACCTCAATATTTACACTTTTTATTCCAACTAATAATCCAGGACATACATCTAAACAATAAATTTCTATTTTCTTAATTTTCCCCTTAGGTAAATCTTTTAAAGGAATTTCTAAAAAATCTCCAGACTTAAAAGTTTCATTCAGATTTATATTCCTTATTTCTGTTTTGTTATCTTCGTATATTAATTTCAATTGTAATTTTTTACCTAAATCAATACCTAAATTTATTATAGTTAGTTTTATTATTGGAGAGGTTTCTTCAGTTTGTAGAGAAATTGTTGGTTCTGGAGATGAATATTTAAATGGTAATACTATGCTAATACTTTCATATGTATAATATCCTCTTTCAAAAACTAAAATTGGTTTATTTGATGTTATTCTTATTAATCCCCAAGATGTTGCTACAGAATATTCTAATTGTTCTCCTTTATTTATATTAACATTTGTATATGTTATAGCTCCTGAAATATTAAATACTGTATTATCTTCAGTTCCAATAATTCTTATATATCTTGGATCTGAATAAATCCGTCCAACTCTAAAAACAAAATATGTTCCAGCTCCTTTTCCATTTATACTTGGAATTTGCTCAGAACCATGATTACAATCATTACTATCTGTATAAACTAATACAGGCTTATCTGCAATAACTTTCATTCTAACATATTCTGGACTTTCGAAAAAAAAACTTGTTATCTGTTGTGTTCTTATATAATCTCCTTCATTTGCTAAAATTCCTGACCAATCTCCTGCAGTTCCTTCCAAATTATCTATAATTACATATGTATTAGGATATAAAGCTGAAACTATTGTATAGCCATGAGAATAAAAATAATAAATTTGAGTTCCATTTGGATAAGTTCTTCCATATATGATTGTATAAATATCATTATCTTCTAAACCAAATTGAGCAGTTACATCATAAGTTGCATTTATATAATAAAATCCAGCTGATAAAGCTCCAGAATACCAACATTCACCTTCATTTAATGTTCCGCTATATACATCTTGTAAATTAGAATTTTGAACTCTAATAAAATTATTATTATCATAGCTACAAATCCATAAATGTCTTGGAACTCTAATCCATATTTTGTTTCCATAAATACTTGTTACATCATCATCTGAATCATGATCTGGACCTATATTATCATAAGTTAAAGAAATTGGCTTAGTTGAGTTTATATAATAAGGATAATCTGAATTACAAGTATATGATGTATTTTGGAATTTATTTAATGTTATTGTTTGAACTAATTCCCAATTATCACTTCTATATATTGTTATAATATTTCCATCTTCATAAGAAACTATTCTAAATGCTGTTCCTGTTCCACTAGCACCTAAACATGTAGAATAAAACTCTGTTCCTATATAATTTGGAGTAATTAAGGAAAAATCTTGTTGAGAGTTAGCATTTGGATTTCCATAATACAAATAAATTATTTTATTCGAATTAGCAGGAATATTTGGAACTTTTACCCAAATTCTTGTATTATTTGTATTGCAAGTATTTGGTTCTATCCAATAATTTAATAAAGTTATTTCATCACTATCTGTAAACCTAATATCTCCACAATCACTTCTCATTTTATTTTGAGAAATTAAACTTGCAGTATCTATTGTTACTAAAACTTGATAATCAGTTAAATTATTTCCTGAATTTTCTTTAATTGTTATTGGAATTCTATATTTAAACTCTTTATAAGCATAGCTATCAATTCTTGCTTTTGAACATTCAACAATAGATTTTATTGTTGTTTCTTCTGTTTCAGAAGTTAATTCTGAAATATATCCACTAAAATAAAAATAAAGAATAGCTCCAATTCCAATAGTTATAACAAGAATTATAATTGTTGCGATATATGCTGAAATTAATTTTTTAAAACTCAAATTTTTATATATATATATTCATGTCTAATTTCATATAACTTAAATTTTCTGAAATTCATAAAAATAAAAATTTTAATAATTAATTTATTTTGATAAGCTATTTACTAAAATATTGCCAATATCTTTTTCATATTCTTTAATTTTCTTTAAGACATTTAACAAAAAACTTTTAGCTTCATTTAAAACATTTTCCAAAGAATTTTTTCCCTCTATGATTTCATCCATTTTTCTTTCAAAATCTCTAGTTAACTCTTCGCTTAGAATTTCTGGACAATACTTTAAAAATATTTCTACTACAGCTTTTCCTAAGTCTGTTATTTTCATTTTGTCTCCAATTACATATTTTCTATCATAAAGAGTTTTTACTATTTCTGCCCTTGTAGCTTTAGTTCCCAAATTTCTAGATTCTAACTCCTTTATTAAACTTGCTCTTGTATATCTTGAAGGAGGTTTGGTTTTTTCTTTTAATAAATTTATTGATTTTATAGGAAGTTCTTCAAATAAATTTAAAGTTGGTAAAATATTTTCTTCTAATCTAATATAATTTTTATATATTTTTAACCAATTTTCTTTAACTGTTTGATGAAAAGTATTATGAAAAATAAAATTATCAACTTTTGCAATTATTTTAATACTTTTTCTTATTGCTGGTTTATGTAAACAAACTAAAAATCTTTTAACAATTAAATCATATAACATAATTTCTGGTTTGCTTAATTCTTTGAAATCAGGAATTTCTTCTGTAGGTATTATTGCTGGATGTGCAGGATCATCTTTTTTTCCTTCAACAATTTCAATTTTATCAAAAGATAAAATTTCTTTAGCAAAATAACTATAAAATGGAATTTTACTAATGGAATTTAATATTGGAAAAATATTTATACCTTTTAATTTTTGAGAAGAAGATCTAGGATAAGAAATATATCCTTTTAAATATAAACTCTCTGCAATTTTTAAAGTATATTCTGGCCTAAATCCAAAAACATAATAAGCTTCTTCTTGTAAATCTGTAGTGTTAAATGGTGGTAAAGGATTCAATTTATATTCTTCTTCTTTTATTTGAACAATTTTTATTTTCTTATTTTTTATTTTTTCAATAATT
>JAWAJM010000065.1:0-4260 GCA_038996625.1 Candidatus Aenigmatarchaeota archaeon | reverse complement strand
AATTCCTTGGGAATTTCTATTTCAATCGGATCTTTTAAAGACACTTTTTTTTCTTTTTTAATTTTCCAAACAAAAGAATTGAATTCCAATATCTTTGAAGTATATTTGTCAAAATTGTCTACATCAATTCTATCATCAAATTTTTCTTTATGAATACTGGAAGAAGAATACAGTCTAGTCCAAATGTAATCTGTTATGAAGGGGATAATTGGGGCAAGTAATTTCAAACAAATCCTAAAGACTTTGTGAAGTGTATAAATTGCTGCTTTTCTTTCTTCATCACTAAAACCTTCTCCATATGCTCTTTTTTTAACCATTTCTATATAATGAGACGCAAAAATGTTCCAAAGGAATTCTCGTATTAAATTAGAAGGAATAAAGAAATTAAAACTTTTATATCCATCTACACATTTTGAATATAAAACTTTTAATTCACTTAAAATCCATTTGTCTGATGGTAATAACTTATTTTCATCAAAATTTTCAACAACTTCAAATTGAGAAATATATCTTGCAATATTCCACAGCTTTGTAATAAACAAAGAAGCATTTCTAAATCTTTGTTCACTAGCCCTAAAATCATAACCTAGACTAGACTCACTAGCTCCCCAAAATCTAAAAGCATCGGCCCCATACCTTTCTATAACTGGTAATGGATCAATAACATTACCTTTACTTTTACTCATTTTTTCCCCTTTTTCGTCAACACAATATCCACTAATCCAAGCTTTTTGAAAAGCTTTCTTACCAGTCAATTGATAACATCTTAGTAAAGTATAATATAACCATGTTCTAACTATGTCCTTACCTTGTGGTCTAATTGCGATAGGAAATGCTTTTTCAAAGAATTTTTTATCTTTCAAATATTTTGTTATAAAAAGTGGAGTTATACTAGAATCAAACCAAGTATCAAAAGTTCTTTCTTCACCAATAAATTCATTATATCCACATTTTTTACATTTATCAAATGGGGCTTTTTCTTTCCATGGTCTATAATATTTCCCTGGCTCGGGTAAATGAGGTTCACCACATTTTTTACAATACCAAATAGGAATTTCGGTAGAGTAGTATCTTCTTCTTGAAATTGGCCAATCTTTCGTTATACTGTTTATCCAATTTATTAAAAGTTGTCTATGGAATTCTGGCAAAAATTCCAATTCTCTGGCAATTTTGAGCATTTCTTCTTTGAAAGGTAATTGTTTTAAATATATTTCTTGCATAGGTATTATTTCTATAGGATTATGACTTCTTTCACAAGTAGGAACATTATGAACTATGTCTTCTATTTTGACAATCAAGCCTTTACTTTCCAAGTCTTTAACAATCTCTTTTCTTGCGTCCTCAACTTTCAAACCAGCATATTTTCCTGCAGCAGAAGTCATTTTACCATCTAAATCAATTGCAATTATTTCTTTAAGACCAAGTTCTCTAAATAAAACTACGTCATTGTAATCTCCATAACTACAAACCATTTCTATTCCAGTTCCGAAATCCATCTTAACTATAGGATGTGACATAATTGGAACTTTTCTATTAAATACGGGTAAAATTACATTTTTTCCAATTAAATGATTATATCTCTCATCTTCTGGATTAACTAAAATAGCTTGACAGGAACATAATAATTCTGGTCTAGTTGTAGCAATTATAATCTCTTCTCCATCTTCAACTTTAAATTTTATGTAAAAAAGTTTAGCAGGTAAATCTTCATATACAACTTCAGCATCAGCTATAGTAGTTTTACAAACTGGACAATAATTGTTAGGTCTAGTATCAAAATAAATTAAACCTTTATTCCACAACTCTATAAAAGTTGCTTGAGTTAATTTTCTATACTCTTCACTATCAGTTTGGTAGTAATTTTTAAAATCTCCACTTAGCCCTAGAGTTTTCATGATTTCTATCATTTCGGCTTCTAATTCGTCCAAAGCCATTTTACAGTATTTTAAAAATTCTTCTCTTGACATAGAATGAAGATTTATATTAAACCTTTTTTCAGCATATCTTTCTACAGCAATCCCATTCCTATCCATACCTATGGGGAAAAAAACGTTGTATCCTAACATTCTTGAAGCTCTAGCTATCATATCTATTTGAGAATAATGTGAAGCAGCACCTATATGCCAAGGTCTTCCACTAGGATATGGAGGTGGGGTATCTATAACAAAAATACTGTCTGCATTAAAATCGCACTTATAAATATCTTCTTTTTCCCAATTCTTTCTAATTTCTTTTTCCCATTCTTTATTCCATGTTTTTTCAATAATTTTAGATTTCATTAATTTGTATTAAAATAAAAATTTAAATTTATGGAGATTGAAGAAGCATTAGAAAAAATTAAAGAAAATAATATGAAAAGAATATTTGTCCAGTTGCCAGAGGGTTTGATACCAAAATATGAAGAAATAGCTAAAAAATTCGAAAATTTTGGTCTAATTCCTGTAATTTCTATTGAAACTACCTTCGGATACTGTGACATTAGAGAGGATGAAGCATTAAAATTAGGTTGTGAGGCAATAGTTCACTTTGGACATAATAATTTTGGTTTTGAAAATATTGTAACTAAGATCCCTGTTTACATCGTCGAATCTTATATTAAAGAATATAACGAGAATGTTTTGAATGAGATAATAAAAAAAATAAATAATGATGAAAATGTGGGAATAGTCTACTCTTTACAGTACAAAATAATCGCAGAAAAAATTTTAATAAAATTAAAGGAAAGAAAGATAAAAGCAAAGATGCTTGGACAAATTTTAGGATGTAATTTATCTTCTATTTTAAAGGATAATTCAACACAAAAGATTTTTATAATTTCGTCTGGAAAATTCTACGGCTTATATCCTAGTTTAAAGAGTGAAAAAACCATATATTTAGTAGATGTAGAAAGAGGATTAGTTTTGGATTTAAAGAAAGAAGCACAAAAAATAATTAAAATAAAAGAATGGAATAAGAAAATTTTTGCCGAATCTAAGAAAGTTGGTTTATTAGTTAGTTGGAAAAAAGGTCAAATAAAAAATTGGGAAGAAACTTATTTAAGATTAAAAAATAGTGGAAAAGATGTCTATATTTTAGCTTTTGATGAGCTAGAAGAAAAAATGTTAGAAGGTATTAAGTTAGATGTTTTAATAAATTTAGCTTGTCCAAGAATAGGAGTTGACGACATTTGTAGATTTAAAATACCAATTTTAAATTTAGATGATATACTCTAGATATCAACTATCACTTGAGCTTTCCATACACTATTTTTTTCTATTTTTATTTTATGATAAGTTGCGGCCTTTACTGCAGTTCTAGTTTCATGTTTTGTTTTATTGATTTTTTCCCCATAACATACAGCTTTTAATTTAAAATTATTCTCATCTATATCAACTTCAAAATCCGAAAACACCATATTCTCACTATCTACAAAAATTAAAAGATCGTTTAACCAGTTAACAAGCAGTGATTCCAAGTCGTAACCATGACATTCTAAATATCTCTTTTCAATCTTTTCGACCTTAGAAGTATCTACCATAATTTCAAACATGGCCAATGCTGCATTAGAGAATAATTCTTCCAAAGTAGATCCATAAGCAATAAAAGCCACATCTCCTGTGGTTATGTCTACAAATTCGAATCTTTTCATAGAATTTATTTAAAAGTTAGTCTAAATAAATACACTCAATTTTTCCATTTTCTATTCTTAATAAATGCGGCTTACCACCATATACTCTAGTAGAGCTTATGGTCATAACTCTAAAATTATGTTCATAAATGGGATAATATAGTGCTTTTCTTGGTTCGTGGCTTCTTATTATTTTTTCAACTCCAAATCTATTACAAAAATCTTCAGTAATATTATAGCCAAAAAGAACTCCAGCTCCCCTTGGATTTTTGAATTCTCCAAATTTTTCAATTGGGTCGCTCCACAATAAATCTTCTTCGATTTCAGATGAAGGATATTTTAGATCTTCTATACTTTTGATTGCCGAGGATATTCCACCGTGAACAAAAAAGATTTTCATTTTTTCGTGAATTGCACTTAATGGAAGAGAATTAAAGAAATCTTTCAATGTTTTTTCATAATAATCTTTCCAGTTACCTCTTTTTAAAGTTACTTCTTCAATTAAATCGCAAGGATAAAATTTTGGATTTCCGTCAATATCATAGCTTTCATGGTTACCTTTAAGAACTAAGATTTTATCCGAGTGTTTGTTTTGATTATCTAATAAATCTTCAATTATCTCAACACCAAAATCGCCCCTATCTGCGTAATCT
>JAWAJM010000064.1:0-4376 GCA_038996625.1 Candidatus Aenigmatarchaeota archaeon | reverse complement strand
TTTTCTAGCATTCTTATACTTTGATGGATCTTTATCATAAACACCATCAACGTTAGTTACATTTATGACTATATCTGCATTAACTATGGAAGCAAAATATGCAGCATTATAAACTGTAGAGTGTTTAGTATCATAACCGGCAGCAACTAAAATCTTTTTACCAAAATATTTTTTAACTTCTTTCTCTGCCTCCTTTAGAGGCTTCCATTTTATTAAATATGCATTTTTAAGGAGTGAATAAAAAGTTGAGGCATTTAGGTGAGTAGCCATTATTCCTATAAAATCTTGATTTTCTCTTTTACATTTACAAATTTTAGCAATCTTTATATATTGTCTGGCTATGCTACCACCACCGCACACTACTATAATCTTATTATTATTGGATATTTTTTGGATTATTTTTGCATAATTTTTAAAATTTCTGCATGAAATTTCTTTAGTAAGCAGAGAACCACCAATAGAGATAACTATTTTCATAATTAGTTTTAAAAACGAATTAAAAATTATGAGGATCTATCAAAAAGAACTAAAATTTAAAACAAAAAATTATTACGATGTAATAGATATAACTGATGAAATAGAAAAAGAAGTTAAAAAATCAAAAATAAATAATGGTTTAATTTCTCTCTTTCTAAAACATAATACAGCAGCACTACTAATTCAAGAAAACGATGAAACAATTTTTGAAGATATTAAAAATTTTTTAGAAAAAATGTTTCCTTTAAATGAAAGATATAGTCATTCATATGAAGGAAACATTAACGCTACTGCGCATCTAAAAAATTTGACTATTTCAAGAAATTTAGTTATACCTATAGAAAATGGAAAAATTATTTTAGGACAATGGCAAAGAATAATTTTAATTGAACTTTTTGAACCAAGAGAAAGAAAAGTTTATATTACTATTATAGGTGATTAGATGAAACTTAAGGATATAGAGTTGAGAGAATATCAAAAAAATATAGCTGAAACATGTTTAAAAGGTAATACCTTAGTTGTTTTACCTACAGGATTAGGTAAAACAATTATTGCAATTTATGTTGCAGTAAAAAGGTTAGAACAATATTCAAATGGAAAAATTTTGTTTATGGCACCAACCAGACCTTTAAACGAACAACATTTTAGAAGTTTTTTAAAATTTACCGACTTAGATGAAAAAGAAATCGGCTTAATTACAGGAAAAATTAAACCTGATAAAAGAAAGATTTTCTATGAGAATTGTAAAGTCATAATTGCAACACCACAAACTATAGATAATGACATTAAAAATGGAAGAATAAATCTCAAAGATTTTGTTCTAGCAGTTTTTGACGAGGCCCACAGAGCCGTTAAAGAATATTCCTATACAGAAGTTGCTAAAGCTTATATTACACAAGCAGAAAATCCACTGATAATAGGATTAACAGCGTCTCCTGGAGGAGAAGAAGAAAGAATAAGAGAAGTTATGAGAAACCTTTTTATAAAATTTGTAGAAATTAGGACGGAACAAGATAGAGATGTTAAACCATATATAAAGGAGGTGGAAAAGGAGTATATTAAAGTTGATTTGCCAGAAGAGATGGAATATGTAAGAAAAATTTTATATGAAATTTATGACGAAATTTTAGAAAGTTTGAAACAAAATTCAATAATTACCTCAAAAGATGTAAGTAAGAAAGAACTCTTGACACTACAAGAAAGTTTAATCAAAAGTTATGAAGCTGGTATTAAGGATCAAAAATACGTTTTAGGTATGATTAGAGTAACTCAAGCAATTAAAGTTCTTTATTTGATAGAGCTTTTAGAAACTCAAGATATTAGTGTTTTTTCATCGTATGTTAAGGAGCTTTATTCTAGTAAAAAACATGCTGAAAAAATTTTAGCATCCAACAAAAAGTTTATAGAAATATATAAAATGTTGCCAATATTAGAAGAAAAATATAAATTGCACCCAAAAATGAAAAAGTTAATCGAGATAGTACAATCTCTAATTAAGGAAAATTCCAATGTCAGGATTATTGTGTTCGCCAACCTAAGAGATACTGTAGAAAGAATTACCAATTTATTAAAAGAAAACGGAATTAAAGCCGAGATGCTAATAGGACAAGCTAAGAAAGAGGGAAAAGGTTTAAGTCAAAAGCAGCAGATAGAAATAGTTAGAAGATTTGCCAACAACGAATTCAACGTTTTGGTTTGTTCTAGTATAGGTGAAGAGGGTTTAGATATAGCTGCAGTAAATTATGCAATATTTTATGAGGCGGTTCCTAGCGAAATAAGAGCTATTCAAAGAAGAGGAAGAATAGGGAGACAAACAGAGGGAAAAGTTATATTTTTATTGACTAAAAAAAGTATCGATGAGGGGTATTTCTTTTCTTCTTACTATAAGGAAAAGAAAATGAAAAAAACTTTGAAAATGTTTAAAGACGGCTTAATTAAAAAGAAGACTTTAATGGATTGGTTGTAAGTATGGATAGACAATTTAGCTTACCAACAAAAGATATTCAAATATTTGCAGATTATAGAGAAAAAGAAATTATAGAGCTATTAGAAAAACTTGGAATAAAAGTAAATATTGTTAAGTTGGATGTATGCGATTTTGTATATAATGATATAGGAATAGAAAGAAAAACATTCTCAGATTTTATTTCTTCCATTTTGGATGGCAGAATATTCCATCAAACTAAAAAAATGATAGAAACATATGAAAAGAGAATTATTATAGTGGAGGGTTTTGAAAATTTAGAAAGAGTAAACGAAAATTACTATCTTTCTATTTTAGGTTATTTAGCTATAAACAAGATAAGTGTTATTTTTACTAAAAGTAAAATGGAGTCGGCAAAATTAATATACTGGATTTTGAAAAAAGAAAATGATAGTGGAAAGAAAAACTATTTCTCATATAGAATAAGAAAGAAAGAAGAAAATTTAGTAGATATTCAAAAAAGAATTTTGTCATCTTTTCCTGGAATTTCTTTAGTTTTGAGTGAAAGAATAATAAAGAAATTTAAGAGTATAAGGAATTTCGTTTTAGCTTCAGAAAGAGACTTAATGAAGATAGACGGAATTGGAGAAAAATTATCAAAAAAAATTAAAAAAATAATAGATTTTGAGTATAAGGGTGATTAATTGAAAAATTTGATTATTGGCTATGATTCTGGCTTAAATGTCGGGGTGGCAATCTTAGATACTAATGGAAATGTCGTTTTTTTAAAAACTTATAGAGGAGAAGATAGAGAAAAAATAATTAGCGAGATTTTAAAATTCGGCAGGCCAATAATTATTTCTACAGATAAAAGAAAGATTCCCAAAAGTATTAAAGAAGTGGCCTCATCTTTTGGTTGTAGAGTAATCAAACCTAAAAGAGATTTGTTGGTTGAAGAAAAAGAAGAGATGGTTAGAAAGATCGGAATTGAGGTTAAGGATGAGCATCAAAGAGATGCCGTTGCAGCAGCTTATTATGCTTATAAAAAGATTAAAAAAAGATTGGAGACAATTAAGGTTTTTTTAGAAAGAAAAAATTTAGCAGAATTTTATGATGAAGTTGTATATAAATTTTTCAGAGATTATAGAAAAAATTTAATATATATATTGGAAAGGCTAGTATCTAGGTCTGAGGAAAAAATTGAAGAATCTGAGAAAGAAGAAATAGTTAAACAAATAAGTTTTTTTGAGGAAAATTTAAGATTGAAAAAGAAAATAAAAGATCTAGAAAAAGAACTCAACTACTATAGAAAAATAAATTTAATTTTTTCAGAATTAATAGAGTACAAGGAAAAGTTTTTAAAAATTGAAAAATACTTTAATCTACTGAAAAAAATATACGATTTAGAAATCAAGAATATTTTAGCAATAATAGATATAGATAAATATGACATTTATGATCTTAACTATTACATAGGTCTAGAAAACAAGTTAGTATTTTCTAACGATGAAAAGAAATTTCTCTTACTTAAAGGTTTTGGCATAAAAGCGCTATTTACAGAAGTTGATATTAAAGATCAGCAACATATCAAATATCCAGTATTTTTAGTTAAGAGAAGCGATTTAGTTAATTTTGATGGTATTTATGGGATAGAGAGAAAAAAATTTGAAAAGATGATGAGAGAAGTATTAAAGGAGGAAATAAAAAGATGGGTAGAAGAAGAAAGACTAAAATAGACTTAATATTTTTAGAATTTTTAGTTGTTTTACTCCTCTTCTTAATACCTTTTTATTTTTTGATTATTTACAATTTTGAAGTAAGATCATTCAAAGTATTCCAAGCAAAATTAGTTTCTTTAGCTTTTTCGATTTTAGGTATTAATGTTTACACAGAAGAAAATTTCGTTATATTAAATAATAGATTTTTTGAGATTTCTTGGGATTCGACAGGATGGAAAAGTATATACATATTGATT
>JAWAJM010000063.1:0-4398 GCA_038996625.1 Candidatus Aenigmatarchaeota archaeon | reverse complement strand
AAAAAGAAGAAGTAGAAAGATGGTTTTACTCTGTATGTTGTTCCTAAGATTGCATATGCTAAATTTGTTATTTCAATCGAGGCTCTACAATTAGGGTTTAAGTATAATACTGGAACTCTTTCTTCTATAGATTTAACAACCCACTTATCTTCCGGAATTTCTGCCAATACCTCATATCCCAAAAATCTTTCTACTTCTTCTTTTTTTATTTCATTTTTACTTCTTCCTACTCTATTCAAAGCAATACCTATAATGTTTTTGTTTAGATTTTCAGCTATTTTTACTAATCTTAGTGCGTCAGTTAAAGCAGTTATTTCAGGGTTAGTAACAACTAATATATCTGTGGCTGAATTTAAAGAAGCTAGCGCCTCTCTTCCAAGACCAGCAGCGGAATCTAACAAAACAAAATCAGAGTTCAATTTGTATATAAGCTTATCAAGATTCGATAAATCTATACCGTATAAACTTTCTATGTTTAAGTTACCAGGAATTACTTTTAATCCTTCAGAATGAATATAGATTCCTTTTTCTAGCTTATCCAAGTTCTTTAGAATTTCATGTAATCCAACTTCAGGCAAATAATAACCAAACTGAAATCCCAAATTTGGTGTTGTTAAATTCAAATCTATAGCTGTAACTTTAAATCCTAACTTTGATAGCGCAACTGAAAGATTTGCTGTAATGGTAGTCTTTCCTACACCACCTTTACCAGAAGCTACACTTATTATCTTCATTTTTAGATTTCTATTCTAAATATTAAAACTTTATGCTAAATATTAATTGGAGTATATAATACTCCAAGGAGATATAGAATGGTAGATTTTGTTCAGGTTTGGAATTGGTATTCTAGAGAAGCAGTTAGAAAAGCTTTATCACAGTTTGCTAAAAATAGAGAAGTAGTTTCTGTTTTTTCTGATGGTAGTTATGGAAGGAGACCAGATATAATAAATTACGAGGGAGATATATTAGAAGCGGTAGCAGAAGGAACTATAGCTTTTCATTGCTCAGTAGAAAGATGGGAAAATCCGATGAGTTTAGATGTGGGAATGAAAAAAGAAGATTTAGATAAGCTTAGAATAGGATGGGATTTAATTATAGATTTAGATGTAAAAGATTTTGAAATAGCTAAAGTTGCTGCAAGCAAATTTATAGAAGCACTCAAAGATCACAATATAAAAAATATAAGCATTAAGTTTACCGGAGGAAAGTCTTTTCACATAGGAATTCCTTTTGAGTCTTTTCCTTCTAAGGTAAATGGAGTACCTACTAGTAAACTATATCCAGATTTACAACAAAAAATAATAGAATATTTGAAATTTTATGTTAAAGACCAATTAAAAGAAGATCTATTGTCAAATTGGTCAATTAATGAAATTTCACAAAGATGCGGCAAACCTATGAATGAGATAGTTCAGAATAGTGAATTAGACCCATTTAAAGTTATTGTTGTAGATGTTTTTTCTTCGAGACATCTTTTTAGAATGCCATATAGTCTTAATGAAAATACCCTTCTAGTAAGTTTACCAATTAAAATAGAGAGATTAAAAATTTTTGAAAAGGATGAAGCTAGTATAAAAAGGGCTAAAATTGAGGAAACTTTTTTAAAAGTTGTAGAAAAAGAGGATGCTACTATGCTCTTAATAGAAGCTTTAGATTGGTCTTCAAAAAATATGAATAAGTACGAAGAACCTGTATATAAAACTGTTAACACGAAAAAGATAGAAAAAGGAGGTAAAATACCAGCAGAATTTTTCCCACCATGTATTAAGAAAATTCTTGATGGACTCGCTGATGGTAGAAAAAGGGCAATATTCGTTTTAGTAACTTTTCTAAGAAACATGAACTGGAGTTTAGAAGAAATAGAGAAAACTATTATGGAATGGAACGAAAAAAACAAACCTCCATTAAGACAGAACTATTTGCGAACACAACTAAGATGGCATTTTAGGCAAGATAGAAATCTTCTTCCACCAAACTGTGAAAATAAGAACTTTTACGAAGACATGGGGTTAAAAAATGAGTGTGAAGAATGTGTTAAGATGGGAATAAAAAATCCAGTTAACTATCCTTTTAAGATTTTAAAAATAAAGAAAAAGAAGAAAAAAACTAAAAAATAAAATAGATTATGGAAATTATTAGTTTTGATTATCTCAGAAGAATATTGAATGAAGAAAAGAATAGTTCTAATTTGACTAAGATCCCTGATAATTTTTACGAGCTTGTTAGAGAGTATATTAGAGCAAAAATTAAAATTATTAAAGACAAAAAAGATGAGATAGAAGTTAGAAACATGAAAAGAATAGTAGAAAACATATTTAATATTAGAGAAAGAAAGATACTAAATCTTGCTGCAATATACGTAAGAATTGGTACAAAACCCATCAACTTAACAAAAGAAGAAGAGGAAGTATTTCAAAAGATATGTGAAATTTTAAAAAAGCGAAGAGATTTTTTAACTAGCTTATCAAAATTAATTGAGGGCGAAAAAGAAGTAGAAAAGATGATTGTTTTTAAACAAGATTTTCCATCTTTTATTGGTTCAGATGGTTTAACTTACGGTCCGTTTAAAAAGGGAGATATAGCTAAATTACCTGATGAAGATATGAAAGACTTAATTGAAAGAGGAGTAGCAGAAGAATTTGAGATCCAAAAATAAACTTTTAAATATGATTAACTAAAGATTAAGAAATGAAGTTCCCCAAATCTATAAGAACATATTGTCCGTACTGTAGACGGCATACTTTGCATAAGGTTGAATTAGTTAAGAAAAAACCCAGAAGAACGCTATCTATAGGTCAAAGGAGATTCTTAAGAAAGATGAAAGGTTATGGTAGTTTTCCCAAGGAAAATCCTAAGAATAGAGAAAAAAGTGTTAAAAGAGTTAACTTAAAATTAACTTGCCAAGAATGCAAAAAAGCGCATTCTATACCTGGATGGAGAGCCAAAAAATTCCAATTGGTTGAGGTAGAATAAAAATTTTTATTTTATATTTACATATAGGTTTTTTATGAAGAAAAATTTAATAGATTTTCCAAGAAGCAAATTTTGGCTAGTTAATTGTAAGAAATGTAAGCAAAATCAGATAATTTTTAATAAACCATCTACTGTAGTAAAATGTTTAAATTGTGGCGCTGTTTTAGCTGAGCCTACAGGTGGAAAAGCAAAATTAAAAGAAGCAAAATTAGTTAAAGAACTTTCTTAGATATGCCTTCCTTTTGATAAACTCCAGAATAAAGTTTTTTTGGCATTTCATCTAGTTTCAAAAATATCATTTGTGCAACTCTAGCATTTCTTTTCAACTTTACTCCATTTTCATTAAAAACTACTAGTAAGCAATTACTTTTTCCAGAGTATCCAGGATCCCATAGAGAAGAAAAAACTACAGCACCACTTCTTATTAAACTAGATCTAGCTCTCAGTAGACCAATTAAATCTTCAGGAATATTAACTATTTCGTTGAATGTTATTAGATATGCTCCTTTTTTTAGAAAATAATAATCTTGTTGTAAAGAGAGTTTAGCATATATTGGTAATTTTCTTTCTTTATTATCAAAATCTATTATTGCCTCGCTTTCTAGTGAAAAAACTTCGTCTAAAGTTAAATCAAAGCTAGCTGGCTGTAGTTGTGTTTCTAAATCTATAAAATTTTCAATTAATTTTTGCTTTTTAATTCTTTCCTCTATTTCTTTGTCAGATAGTATCATTAAATTTAATTTTTAGATTAGATAAAAAAAGCTATGGGTCCGTAGTCTAGCGGTTAGGACGCCGCCCTCACACGGCGGAGGGTTGGGTTCAACTCCCAACGGACCCAACTTTTAATTTTTGCTATAATAAAATAGTTATAAGTGGGGCTGTAGTCTAACCAGGTAGGACGGCCGGCTCCAGTAATGGAGCTCTGAACAATGAAGAGACCGGCTAATCTGGGTTCAAATCCCAGCAGCCCCAACGGGGAGGTAGTCTAACTTGGTTAGGACGCTGGCCTTGGGCGCCAGGAATCTGGGTTCAAATCCCAGCCTCCCCATCTTTCCATCCAAATTTTCCTTTAAGTGGTAAAAAGATAACTGGCATCAAAACCCTTTTCTCTATTTCATTTTCACTCTTTTTTATAACCTTTACAAGATATTGTTCTCCATAGGGAGAACCTATAATACAAAGTAGTATACCTCCACTTTTTAGTTGATGTAATAATGGTGGTGGTATGTCAGGTGCAGATGCGCTAATTAAAATTTTATCAAAAGGTGCTTTATTGGGTAAACCAAATGTTCCATCACCTAAAATTAACTCGACTTTATTCAAATAACCACTTCTTTTCAGATTTTCTAATCCAAAACTGTAAGTTTCTTTGTTTATTTCAATTCCATATACACATTTTCTTTTTCTTATAATTTCATATGCATA
>JAWAJM010000062.1:0-4399 GCA_038996625.1 Candidatus Aenigmatarchaeota archaeon | reverse complement strand
AGAAATAATGAAAACTTCTCATCCATTAGCAAGAATAACAAAAATTGAAAAGGAAAAATTAGATGTTCAAGAAATAAACTTTTTAGATTTTGAAATTCTTTTTTAATTTTTTCATGATATTTAATTATAGGATGCTCCCCTCGTCTAGCCCGGTCAAGGACACAGCCCTCTCGAGGCTGGAACGCGGGTTCAAAAGTCTCATGCTGAAAATCCCGCGGGGAGCATCTTAATTTTAATCTATTAACATCTATTCGAATGTTCTTAAGTCTTTAACTCTACAACCTTTAAGCTTTTCAAAGATATCTTTTATTAAATTTTCAAATGGTACTACTCTTATTGAAGGTGTAATTTCAAATTTGTCTCTTATAATTTCCCTTATTTTTTCTACTATTTTTTTCCTCATATTTTCGTATTTATTCTTTAGTGCAATTTTAATAAGAATTTCGTCGATAGAAAACCTATTATTGTTCTTTTTCTTAATTAATACCTGATAATCCTTTATCTCTCTTATTGAACACAAAACATTTTCTATAGCCATAAAGTCTATCAAAGTTCCTTTAACTTTAGTATGTACACTAGTTATATCTGTTCTCCTTTTTATTTCTCCTATAAGTTTTAAAGAACCGTTTTCATAAACTATACCCTTAGAAATTATATCATCAGTCCAATATCTGAGAAAAACGGTGCCTCTAAAATCTAAATGTGAAAAAACTAGAATGCCACTTCCGTTATTAACTGGTTCTCCGGTCTTAGGATCTACAATTTCCCAAGCATGGAGATTAGGATTTATTGTATATCCTCCGTTTTCTTCTAATTCGAAAATAGCGGCTTTAGACTCTGTAGATGCATATCCTTGTAAAATTATAGGTTCGCTCCCTATTTTTGAAAAATTTTCCTTTATTCTCTTTTTCATTTCCTGAGGCAAATATTCTCCAGCAGTTATTATATATTTTAAATATGAATTTATCTTATTTTCTACAGCCATTTCAGATAGGTAATATATATAGCTTGGCATCCCTATCAATACATTTGTTCTGAACTTTTCCATTAACTCAAGTTGAGTATTTGTTCTTCCTGCACCTAACATTATAGAAAAAGTAGAGTTTTGTTTTAACCAACCAAAAACTGTGTGCCAAAAAGCTAAATGTGGTGCGTATGGAAATGTGACTTGTAACCTAATTTTATAGTCTAGCTTCTTTAGAAATGGCTCTAAAAATTTTATGGTCTCTTTTCCTATTAGATCGAAATCATATCTAGTATAGAAACATGGATGGGAGTTTCCTGTTCTTCCAGAAGTAGCAAAAAATGTTGCTGGGTAAAATTCGTATTTTAACTGATCGATAAATTTATCTCTATCTATAAAATATAGTAGTTTTTGCTTCAAACTTAAGAATTTAATTATATTTTTATTTGGTTTTAATAAGAAGTTTTTTTCATTACCAACCCAATCACTCTTTTTCGTGAATGGAATGATAGATAAATCATCTTTAGATTTTATATCTTCTGGTCTTACTTTTATCTCTTTAAACACCCTTCTATAATACGGAGAAAAATTATAAACTAGTTTTACAAACTTTCTTATCTTCTTGTTCTGTATTTTTTCTATATCATTTAAATTCATTTTAATCTCCTAATTGGAACTCCACCCCATATTCCTTTTTTTATTTTTTTAAATTTTGGTACTAAACTCATAGCTCCTATTGTGACATTATCAGAAATTATAGCTCCAGGCAAAATTGTTGTATATTGCCCTATAGTTACGTTTTTTCCTATCTTTATAGGTGCCACAATAAGTTTATTTCCCTCCGCAGAATGGCCTATTATTATAGCATCCCCACCTATAACAGTGTTATCACCAATTTCCAATAAATGTGGGTCGTATATTCCTGTAGTATTAATTATTACGTTCTTTCCTATCTTTGCCCCCATAATCTTATAAAAAATATTGTTTATTGAAGATCTAGTAAAACTTAAAAAAATAAATCTGACTAAAGAAATCATTCCTGCGTTCAACAGCCAAATTAGACTTTCCTTACTACCTATCTTGTATATTCCTGGCTTTAGTCTAATTCTGAAAACTCTTATTATTAAGGCCACTATTATCATTAGAGTTATTCCAAAAACAAAATATGAAAGTGAAAAGAAAAAAAGAATGAAAAAGATATTGTTTAATTCTAGAGCAAACTTAACTAAAAAGAAGGACGGAATTAGAGAAAATGTCATAATTAGTGAAGCTATTAAATAAAGAAAAAATGCTCCAAAAAACTTTAGTATTGTTTCTTTAATTTCCATAATTATTAATAAAAAAAGAAAAAAATAAAGGTAGAAACTATTTTTCTATGAAAGATTCATAGAATATAAACAAAGTTCCTACTAGAGCAAATATCCATCCTAAGATTTCAAATAGTTGTGCTAAACCTGTCCACACTTGAACTCCTAAGTATCCGGAAAGGGATGAAGCAATAGGAAATGTTCCTGCAAACAAGAAGAGTATCCCTGCTAATATTATCCAATTGAAGCCTTTCTTAGCAACGTTTCTGAATTTCAAATACTCTGCAAATACTGCCGCTAATAGGAAAGCTATTCCCAAGTCTATTAGTCCACCGAATATTGGCATCTTCTCACCAATTTAAAGTTATTTAGACAATTTAAAAATTTAAGCAATTTAATTTTACCACAAAAAAATAGTAAAAGAAGAAAGAAAAACAAAGTTTCTAGATTTTACTCTTCCCAGTCTTCTTCTGTTTCTTCTTCCCAGTCTTCTTCGTCGCTCCAGTCTTCTTCTGTTTCTTCTTCTTCATCCCATTCTTCTGCCATTTATTCACCTAATCTATAGTGATACAAAAGTATTTAAATTTTTTATTGTTGGATGGAAACTATAAATTGCGGGGACTAGGTCTGGGGGGCTCGGCCTCCCCTACATCGGCAAATGGTCGATATGGCCGAACCGAAAGCTTCAGGAAGGCGTGATTTTGGGGGTTGCTCCACTTTAGCTTTGATGAAATAACGCCTCTATGGGCTCGGCCATCTACGAATCCCCCAGGACCGGAAGGTAGCAAGGGTAAGTAGATGGTCGGGTGCTGTAGAGTTACCGTTATAGAGAAGTTAAAGTGGGTAAAGCAATCCTCGAAATCACGTCGACCTGAAGCCCGTCCCCGCGATTTATAATTTGTCTTGAAAAAGTAATATAATGAAAGATGAAAAAAGGCAAAAAAGAATAGGTAATAAGAGCGTAATTTTACTGGGAACAATTATAGTATGCTGTCTAATTTTGTTTTTATCACAAAATCTAAAAATTAACACAGAAGAAAAAGATATAACCATTGAAAAAAATATGGAAAATTTAAACTTTAGCTATTCGGCCACAATTTTGATACCTGCTGTTGATAGTTCTGGTGAAGGTATAATAACAAACTTAACTGTCTACTTGATTCCAGGATCTGGTAAGACTCTAGTTGATATAAATCAACTTTTGTTTTGGATTGACACCCAGCAATCAATACAGACAGCAAAGCATGTAGCAGAAAAAATTGTCGGTCTGGATTTAAAGAATTTTGATATAGTGTATTCAATAGAAAATATAAACGCTAGTATAGTAGGTGGTCCGTCTGCTGGTGCTGCTTTAACAATAGCTACTATAGCTGCTATTCAAGGAAAAGAAATAAAAAAAGATGTATCAATAACTGGTACTATTAATCCAGATGGGTCGATTGGACCTGTTGGTGGCATAATACCAAAAGCAAATGCTTTAAAGAATGCGGGGATAAAAACTTTTCTTGTACCTGTAGGTCAAAGTACGCAAGTTAATTATGTTCCCTATGAAGAGTGCGAAAAAATTGGAAGATTTACTTTCTGTAGAATAACTTATAGGAAGGAAATAGTTAATGTCGGTGAATCTATCGGAATTGAAATAATAGAAGTTAACAATATAAAGGATGCCTTAAAATATTTTGGATTATGAGAGATTATTTTCAAAAAGAAGAGATATTTGAGCTTTTTCTTTCTATTTTGCTACTTTCTTTTATCTTTTCAACTAAATATTTTGCGATTAATATTTCAAAATTTTTCTACTATATTTCAATATTTTTGCCTATTTTTGTTTTAAAGGAACTCATTCAAAAATCTTTTGCAAAAAGGCTAGGATATAGTTCAAAATTCAAATTGTATAATGTTTCATTTATTCTAGCTTTTTTTGTGTCTTTTATAGGAATAAAACTTGCAGCACCTGGTTATACAGAACTTTTGCCTTATAAATTTTCAAACTGGAAATTTAGAAGAAAGTTTTTTTCTGTTGAGGACGAAGGAAAAATAATTTTTGTAGGATTGTCTGTTTTTATTATATTTTGCATTATAGTTACACTGTTTAATATCAAAGAAATTAAAGATGCTTTTGCATTAA
>JAWAJM010000061.1:0-4510 GCA_038996625.1 Candidatus Aenigmatarchaeota archaeon | reverse complement strand
CGCGCTTTAGTTCTATTCCACCTCTACCTTCTTCTGTAAAAATTAAGGAGGATGTAGAGGTAGAAGAAGAGGAGGAAAAATAACTCACTTGTCAATAGCCCCGCCAATATGCCCGGCCGGATATCGCCGGCTGGGCCCGCAGGACCTTGTGGCCCCCTTGGGCCCTGTGGGCCAGCAGGGCCCTGAGGACCCGGAGGACCTTGTGGACCAGGGGGTCCAGGTGGACCCATTGGACCCCGTGGACCCCTAGGGCCTGCCGGCCCTTTGAGGGCTTGGCAGTCCTTTATAATCAATGTATCCCACCCCTGGATTGTCCAGGGATGGGACCCGCCCCGCTCGATACGAGCGGGGAGTTTAATTTCTTGTGCTGCGGCCTTGGATGTGGCCGTGGCACACAACAATAGAGAGATAGATAATATAAATATACACCTCATTCTAGATCACCTCCGTGTAAATTATACATAAATTTGGATATTTTGTCAAGAGTTTTCCCAGCCCATATACGAAGAAAAAATATTCTGCCTTACAAATTCTTCTTGTAAGATGCCACTAATTGGATAATTAGAGAAAAATTATTAATTTTCGTAATCTGATTACGAAAATATCAGAAATATCATTTCTATCCAAGTAGGTGTCCTCGAATGCTTTTTACTTTTCTAGCTTATTTATGCTTATTAAACTTTTATAAAATACCAAAAAATACTAGTATTTGTCAATCTATAATCACCTAAATTTTTAACCCTTTTTAAAACAAATTAATAAATTAAAACAAAATAACAAATTAAAAAACCCATTACTATCCTGAATTTGAAATTAACAATGCTATAGCATTCTAAATTTACAGCTATATCTTTACATACAAAAAATAGTCAAAAAAGTATTGTACAAAAAAATAAAATTGGATAAAAAATAAAATACCCGCGAGCGATTTCGCTCGCGGGAGGAAGTGAAGGGTAAGGAGGGGTTGCCAATTAGTATTATAACACAAAAATATCAGTCCTTAATCAATTTTTCACTTTAGCAATCAAAATAAATTTTCTTTATTCTTTATCCCATTCATTCCAGTCTATCTTCTTCTTTATCTCTTCTTTTATAGAGTCTTTTTGATCTTTTATTTCTGCTATAATTTTGAAAAATTCTTCTATTAATTTGCTAGGTTTTTCTTTGATATTTTCTACCTCAGGTGGCTCTTTTACCCCATAAATTACCAAATCACCATGCTCTGTGGGTAATCTTTCTAACTCTGCATACATTTCATTATAGTTGCCGGTATTTAAATAGTCTAGTATTTTTTTAAGTGTATCTTCTACACCTCCTAGAGCTTCTGGCTCATAATTTTCTTTTTTTATATCGTCTATTAATTTTAATGCTCTTTCGACACTTTCCTTAAGTTTCTGTAGTTTATTTTCACCTGAAGGTTCTTCTGGTTGAAATGGAAAAGGATTTTCTATACTCATTGTTTTTAAAATACTCAAATTAACTTTGACCTTCTAATTTTTGCTTTATTATTTTTTCTGATTCTTCTTTGATAATTTTCATCATGTCTAACAAATCTTTTTTGGTCATTAAAGCATTGTATAACAGTATTTCTGTCCAATTAGGTACATATCTTTCTAAAAAGTTAAAAACATCTGCTTGATTTATTGGTTCTACATTTAAAATCTCATCTAGTAATTCTTTTTGCTCTTGAGAAAGGTAATTTTGCCATAGATCATCAAAAAAACGTGCACCAACATTTTCGTAATAAGCATTTATAAGTCTTTCCTTTAATTCATCTGATACAAACTCCAATTCCAAAGCTTTAAATAAATCTTCATTAAGTTCAGGATTACTACTGAGTATCTTTTCTATGTACTCCCTAAGGTTATTCATTTAAATTTAATTTAAAAAAATTACGACCTTCCTAAGCCCTTAAGGGCTTCAAAAATAAATGGATATATTGATCTTAAGAATCCTTCTTTTACTTTTATGGTCAAAACTGATGTATTGGGATTAGTTAAAAGTATTCTCCATTTTTCTCCATCCCACCAATAATGCTTACCTAGATGTTCTATTACTAGATGTGGAACACCATCTTTATCAATATCTAGAAAACCTAGCATTTTACCACCTCCAGGAATAGAAGGTGGTGATGGTAAGGATAATATCGAGGCGCCTAAGCCAGCTATAATACTTGCAAATTTTCTTCCAATCCTATATCTTCTGCTTCTGATATCTGCTTCTTCTGCAGTAAGTAAGAAATTAGACATATCACCTCGTAGGTTTTTTATAATAATTTCATCTATTATCATAGGAATATTTTGCTTAAGTAATCCTTCTAAGAATTTTTTGTATAATTCATTGTATTTTTGCTGTTGTTCTTGAGTAAAAGCTCCTTGGATTCTTAAATTTATTAAATTATTCCACTCATCTAATTCATTTTGATCAAAAATTTGCGATAAATCTATAGCAAAACTTTTTTGACTAAGATCTGCTTCAATTTTTTTTCTTAAGATTTCTATTCTTTTTTTCATTAATTCCTCAAAGGTATTTTTATGTTCATATTTATCTAATTCTTTAGAAAGATCTATCATTTCTTCCCTAGCTAATGTATTGTGAGAGGCAATTAGGTGAAGAATTTCTTCATAACTCATCTTTTCGATCGCTTGCTGAGATCTTTCCTTATTTCTTCCAAAATATTTTGCCATAGCCCAACCTAAAGAATCTACAGCCATAGCTGCTCCTATACCACTCAATGGAGCTAAACCCGTAAAGAATCCTGCGGTGGTTAAGCCTGCACCTCCAATTAATCTAATTAGTGTGCCTGCTTTACTTCTCCAAAAACTTTGAAATTTACTTGGGGTATTATCTCCTTCTAATTGTCTTTCAACTTCAAAATATTTATTTAATGTATCTAAATATTTTTGAATACCAATCTCTATCAAATTTTCTTTAATTTTTTCATTTCGTTCTCTAGGAGAAAGATCAGTGTATTGATTTTCTAAGCCTCCAGCTTGAGCATTTATATAATACCTAATAAGATCTATTTGAGCATCTAAAAGCTCTTCTCTAAATCTTGATAAATCAGACTCATTTATGCCAGACCATAATCTTCTTCTGTCCTTTCTTCCTAAAAGATATTTTTCTAATGCTGAAATATATTTTTTCTCTAATTCTTCAAGTTTTTTTTGATCTATCTGTTCTGGAGGTGCTTCTGGGGTTTTGGGTTCTTTAGATTTGATATAAACCCTGTCTTTTCCTTCTCTTCTTAATTCTCTTGCCTTATAAATATTTCTTGCATTATCTACTATTCCTTTATTAGAACCAAATTCTTCTTCACTTGTCCCTCCATCTATATGCTTTCGTAAAATCTCATCAACCTTTTCTGGAGTTAAGTCCTCAAGTTTACCTAATTCTTCTGAAGCTTCTTTGAATACTTTTATTTCTGCTTGTTTCCATGAATAGAATTGCTCTTGAGCATCTAAGTATTGAATTTCTCTTAATTTATAAGCCTCCTCTTTTACCCTTGCTTGTTCTTCTGCTGAAAGTTGATCTATTGATCGGTTCGGAAATTGGTTCTGTAATACTTCTAATTCTGAACTTTGTTCCCAATGTGTAATTAAAGCTTTCCTTATATTCTCTTTTGTTTCACTTTCTTCCAATCTATAATAAGTTTCTCGTATCTGTTGATAAAGGTTTACTAATTGCGCTGATAAATCTTTTTTCTGAGTTTCATCCTGGGCTTGGTCAAATTGTTCTTTTATCTTATTATACTCATCTATTAATTCTTTAAGTGGCTTCAGTGGACTATTCTCTGGTATTTCTTGGGGTAAACTTTGACTTATGCTATCTATTATGCTATTTCGATGACTTTCAAAGTAATGATCTTTTTCTATTGCAAAAAAGATTGCTCTATCTGTAATCTCTCTTCTTACACTTTCAGGATCTTTTAGGTCTTCTTTTGTTTCTTTTATAGACGTTGCAAATCTGTTTGAAAGATTTTCTAATCTTTTTTTAACTTGCCTTAGTTGTTCTAATTCTTTTTCTTCATTCTCATTTCTAGATTCTTTTCCTTCTAATTCACTTATTCTTTGATCTACTTCCTTAATTTTATCTTGAAGTAATAAAAGTAAATCTCCGGTATATGTTTCATACTGCTCTTTCATGCCTTCTAATATGTCCTCCCAATTTATATTTTCTTTACCAATATATTCTCTATATGAGTTAATCAACCGTTGATCTTCTATGTCTTGATTTGAAATTGTATGTACTTCGAGTCCTTCACCTGTTTCTCTTAAAATTCTTGATCCTTCTGGTAGAGGTTCTTCAAAAAAATATCCTGAAGATAAAAGCTCTTGAGGAATTTCATTTCTCTCTAAACTTGCACCATTAAAATTTCCTTCTGCTAAAGTTGTTTGAAGTTCGGAAATTTCTTGAGGTGCTGATTCTAAAGAAAAACGCTGTTTTAACCATTCTTTAAATTTGATCCAAGCATTTTTTAAATTTTCAGGAATTTTTCTTACTTCTTCTT
>JAWAJM010000060.1:0-4552 GCA_038996625.1 Candidatus Aenigmatarchaeota archaeon | reverse complement strand
TATAAATTTATAAACTGGGAAAATTTATTATTACATTAACATAAATTATATTATCAAAAATTCATTCTATGAATAAGATTATGGAATTTTAATTTATTTGACAAAAAATCCGTCTTTTTGTCAAGCTCAATTATATAATAATTAGCTCATTTATAGATTGACTTTTATAAAACTACTTGTTGTAATTAATACTAATACCTATCACCAAAACAACACAAATAGATATATCAAAGCTTAAAATATATCCATTAATAAATCCTACTAACATAAAAAATTGAGTAAAGGTATTGTTATCTAAAAATATAATGTTACATTCCATAAATAAGTTCTGTAACGATTTCGTACTTGAGGCCTTCGTCAATGTTTACAAGTAGTTCCTAAAATACTTAAGCTATAGCAGAAATAAACTGTAAAATACGACACTCCTCTATTAAGTTGACTTATCAGTAGTTGTCGACTTAAGGTATTGAAAAAATCATGTAATATTCATAATCTTTATATACAATCAAGAATGCTGATATTTTAGAATATATTAAGGATAATGGTATCAAAAGATGATGTAGAAATAAAATTATTTTATTTCGCTCCCATAGATTTATACCAACTCCTTTTACTTTAAATCCCAATTTCTTTGGTTCAGTGACTGTCCATTCACTCCGATGGATTTCATAAATATTTACTGCTTCTAAAACTTGATTAAACCATTAGGGTGGTTAGCATTATACAATTTTTAGTTATCCTATTTAGTGCCTGTATCATTTTATAACTATCACTTTTATTTAAATGTTAAATAACTTCAATAGCAAGTGAAATATCCACGCATTTGTTCTTGAAAGATAAATTTGATGTTAATGTCAAATATTTTTATATTTAAAATATATATCGAAATTAGCAAGATTATGAAGATACCTCGAATTTATATCTACACCAATTAATGTCACATTATTTCTTGATAAAAGTGAAAATATTCTGAAGAAGCCAATCAAACCCACAACCTATATCAGCAATAATTCTTACTTTTTGAGAATAAGAAAACTATAAAGGGGTAATTTCAAGAGGGTGTTGAGCATACATTTTAATTTTTCCTCACTTTATCTATTTTTTGCTAAGTTATTTGTTATTATTTAAAAATATGTCGAGTATTGTTTATATACTGATTTGTTCTTAAATTCTCATTGTTAAGTTCTCTTCATAGCTTATATAACCATATCTATGTATGTTTATACTCACATCATAAGATTTTTTATTTAAGCTATTTCAAAGCAAAGATTTGCCCAAATAAATAATAGAAATATCCAAGGCATATTACCTCAAAATAAGCATAATTATTAAATTGTTGGTTTACTGTAAGTAATTTAGATATCTAGAGAAACAAGACTTATTCACATGCTAACCTTATAAAGATATGCTTTGTATAAATTACAAACAATAGAGATATGGAAAGTAAATATGTATAACAGTATTTTTTGAAACAATTAAAAACTACGATCATGCTTCTTATAACTATAAGAGCGCTGATTTTATAACTCATATTGCTTATGTCTTATATGTTTTAATGCTGTCAAGAAAGGCTTTTTTACGGCATTCCACGTTCTTTTCGTAAGTACAAATTCTCTACCACGTTTTGAATAATGATGGTAGTAATATTCCACATTACTAATATATTCTGCAACGTTAACGGTCAATTCTCTAAAAGATCTAGCCAGTATCAAATCTCCTTTATAGTCCTGCCTATCCCAATATTTCTGATGTGTCAACAACTGGTATTCCAAGAGCCATGGCTTCAAGAGCCACTAGATCTTCATCAATTCCTCTCTCTATGTAAAGATCTGCCGAAGCTAAGAGCGACAAGAATTTCTGACGTGGTATAGGTCCTATAATTTTGACAGGACCAAAAGACGAGGTATGTCGTCTTGGATCAATAATAATTAATTCAAATTGCTGCTTAACCATACGTTTTACAATCTGTGCCAATATGATCAAGCGACTTGTATTAAGAAGTCTTGGAGAGTCTACATAGGAAGTATAAGCGATTATTCGAGGCAGAGTTTTCCTAAAATCTAATACTGTTTTCAAGAGTTCTAGTTCTTCAGGAAATATCCATTGAGGTAATAAAACAAAGTGATCTGAAATCTTATTGGCTTCACAAACTGTTATACTAGGACAAACATATAAATCTATAGTGTTAAGGGAAATAGCAGTCTTAAGCATTGTTATAATGATTGGGGCCAGTTATCTTATTCTTAGCCCCTACTCCATACAGCATCTGGCGAACCAGCTCATGAAAAACAAAACCATGTAAAAACAAAGCTATGGGGATTCCTAGTAATCTAGTTAATACGTGATTCGACCATGGAACGTTTCCAATGTATAAAGCAATATCGTAATCCGTGAGATATTTAGTATTTAGAAAGCTATGATAAATAGATGTGAGAAAACCAAATCTTTTTTTGCCGAGTTTAATCGTACCCACATGAATACCCTCACTAATAATGCCTTTATGTAGATTATGAAAAATAGTAGCAACACCACCAGTAGCATTACTAGGTATTATGAGAGCTACTCTCAATACATACCACCTTTAATTAATTTTGTATATAAAGATTTCATTAATGTCTTTTCTATTAAAACCTGTTCTTTATGTTTTTCTGTTCTTGATAAACTTTCCTTTCTATATATATGTAATACAGGATTATTAGGCACATATATCATATCAAGGCCTTTCATTATCAATTGAAGACCAAAATAGCATTCATTTCCTATTCCTCTTTTTAGATAGAAGTGTTCTGGAAACCATACATCATGAATATACTCATTTTTATAACTCATATTTACACCTCTGAATGGTAATGAGTAACAGGTCCTAAAAGGTATGAAAGGACCATGAGTAATTTCGAGTCTTTTTGTAATATAGACACCCAGTCTATACTTTTTAAGTAATGGGTGTGGTTGTTCTAACCATGTTTTAATAAACCATCTAGAAAGTCTTATAATTGGTTTATCATCCGGTGTTGGATAAAGCCGTAGATTATCAATATTTATATAGAAATCTCTACTGAAAATTCCAACAATTTTTGGAAACCTATTATGAAGTTCTATAAATCTTTGAAGCCATTTTTTAGGTAAAATTACATCTTCATCGGTAAAAACCACTATGTCACCTTTTGCTTCTCTTTTGCCCATATTTAAGGCATGGGTAAAATATCCCTTTTTTTGTTCGAGAATTATGAATGATAGATTATATGATTTACACAACTTTTCAATAAAATTTATATTACATGCTTTTAACACAAGTATTATTTCACTAGGCTTCATAGTTTGAGCCATAAGCCCTGATAATACATACTTTAAATAAGCACCTTCCTTACTTGGTATTATAACTGAAACTCTAACCATTAATATTCACTGTGATTTGTAATTTATAAATATTAATAAAATAAAGTGTTCTCATTATATATAGCTTTATCACAAACTAATTTTCTAATTTAACAATTAGGAAAGCCTTAGTGCAGTACTTGAGTTCGCTAGGCCTCAATACAGTCGCGCGTAGTATGTGATAGACGTAAACGAACAGTATCATTGTAACAGAGCTAATGAAGTCTCTCATCTCAAAGTTCTTTGCTACAAGTGTAAATAAATTCTTGCCAGAAGCACTCCTAAGCTCTCTAATGCGTTTCACGATGTAACCATTTACGTGCCATACTATAGCTTGGTACTACAGTCATGTCAGTATTCTCTCCATAAGGAAATCAAATATGCTATTCTCGTTTTTTACCACCTTTGAACATTAATATGTTTTCCTTTTAATTCTCTGGATTAGTTGTTGTATAGCTCTCTTTTTCGCTATAAGTTTTAGTACATTTATCATTGTTATTCTGAAGCTCTTCAAATTTTCTTGCTAAAATCTCCATTATTGGTTTAAGCTTTACTGACGCTTCTATTTGACCCCTCTCTATTTGTTCATTAAGCCTCAGAGCTGTTTTTACTACTTCCTCTGCTCCAAGTTCTCTTGCTAAACTTTTTAGATAGGCTAAAGGTAGAATAAGAATCCTTCACAACCCTACAAAGAATACATCCACTATCTGTCAAAAACAACTTTATTCAAACTACTATCTGAAAAAGAGGCATTCGGACAAACAGTTAATGAGGCAAACGCTCTCGCAGTCGTAGTTGTTGAGTCTTGGGGCCTAAACTTCAAAGAAAGAACCAGAACACTAATAACAAAACTAAGTAAAAGCAACAAAGAGATAGCTAAGGTTCACAATCGAGCTAAAAGAGTATCTGCCTCAGCACATCATTAATGTAAGGTTTTATATCAGATGTTCAGTAGTTAGACAATTTACAATGGAGTTCCTTATTTAATCTACACTAAACCTAAATAGTCCTTAACAGTTTTAGCAAATATCCAGACAATGCTGCTATATAGTCTACATGCTGTATTGAGACAGGGAATACTTGAGTTAATAGAAATACAAAATATACTTCAATGGACTAGGAAGTCTTTTCTAGTTAAGTATAGTAAATAAAGATGTGGTGGTGATTGCTTTTGAGT
>JAWAJM010000059.1:0-4557 GCA_038996625.1 Candidatus Aenigmatarchaeota archaeon | reverse complement strand
TGTCTGGGTTTATCTCATTGATTTTATCAACAATATTACTAAATGGAAGCCATGCAGGACTAAAAAGTGTCTTTGTCCGGTTCTTATAGAACTGCACTGGTATCTGGTCTAAAGTAGGACGCATTTTGGCTATTGCTTTTTGGATCTTAGTTGTTGGTCCAATCACCGTATAATCGTCACTGGCTTTTGATTGAACTAACATATAGCTATCAATACCAGCATCTATTAATGCTCTATGTAATCTGTAAGCAGCCCGTGCAGCACCACCTTGAATGTCATATGTGTTTACTATCAAAACTTTCATAGTGTTACAATCCTATGTTTTCTGATATTTCCTATGGTTTTAATATCAAAGTTCTCTGTTAACATGATTCTAGGTAAACATTCTAAGAAGTTTTTGTGCTCAGGATATATAGTTCCCCTTCTCGTTGTCGTAGCAGTTTTTAAACCAAGACTTTTAACTATATCAAATTCTCTTTTCCCTACTTCTGCTCTACTTCCAAAAGGATATGCAAAATGTTCAACCTTTTTACCCGTTTTTTCTTGAATTAGTATGTTCGCTTCTATTATTTCTTCTTTTACTTCTTCAATTGACAAACAATTTAAAGCATAATGATTCTTCGTATGTCCGCCTATAGTGCAAAGCTCATCTTTTGAAAGTTCAATTATATGTTCCCAAGTTAAACAAAGTTCATCATTTTTAGCAAACCAATCAATTTTGTAATATTTAAAAAGCTCATTTAAATGCTTCAAGAAATTCTCTTTCCTAAATTTCAAAATAATTGCTCTAATCCTTAAGAAAACATCTTCTTTCTGTTGTTTTGTTTTACATTCATATATATGTCCATTACCGAGTTTCAAAATATCATTCTCCAAAATTAAATCTTCAAGAACATACCACCAGAGAATAGCTTTTCTTTCTGGAAAAGATGTTGTTATATAGATTGTGAAAGGAACATTATGCTTTTTAAATATAGGATATGCGTAAGTATAATTATCAATATATCCATCATCCAGTGTAAAGATAATTTGCTTTTTTACCTTCTTACCACATTTAAGTATTTCATACAATTTATCAAGAGATATAAACTCGTATCCCTTTGATTTTAGTTCCAAAATAAATTTTTCTAAAAACTCCGGTGAAACTTTCATATTTTCATTTGCAGATAACCTATCAGACTCAAATGGATGCACTCGATGAAGCATAAAAATAGTTGCTATACCCTCAAAATACTTTCTAATAAAAGGCACTGAATTAAGCAAACCTTTAATCATTTTTAACTCCAAAGATATTAAGTTGTAAATCCATGTTTTGTTCTTTAGCATAATTAATAAATGGATAGTTTCTTTTGCTGAGATTTTCTATATAGTAACGAAATCCGTTCTTCTCAAGTATATTAAGTATTTCGCCTAATTTTTGAACTTCCTTATTCCAAGAATGATATTCTACGAAAATATATTTAACCATATAAAGACTATTCATGCAATCTTTTAAGACAGCATATTCTGCCCCCTCTATATCAATCTTAAGTAAATCAACGTTTGTTTCTCTTTCCAATAGGTCTTTCAATCTTATACTTTCCACTTTAATCTTATTCCCGTTTATGTAAATAGAACCACCATCTGCTCCTTCAGAACCAAATTCTATTCCATCGTAATCTATCCAAACTGCCTTGTTGATTACTTCCACATCATGTATGCCATTTTTAGAAAGATTTGTCTTTAGTATATCTGCTATAACAGGGTCTGCTTCAAAAGCCTTGATTTTTGCATTCGGATAAACTTTTTTGAAGTATAAACAGCTCATGCCTATATTCGCTCCACAATCGTAAATAATTGGAGTTTTATTACGCGCATTGAATTTATATATTTCATCAACAAAAATCTCTTTAAATTGCCAAATAAAGCTTGGTAAATCTGGAACATCAACAGTGTAGTTAAGAAATTTAACATTATCAACTCTTTTATAACGATTATACCCCCCCCATTTATCATAAAGTCTATAAAATTCACGCAAGTTCTCATTTTTAATGTAGTGATATACTGGTCTTATAATATCTTTCAAAAGAGTCTTCATTTTTCCCCGCCTTTATTGCTATTGTAACTTGATAATCTTTATCTTTGTAAAAAATTTCTTGTTTGGTTAACTCTTCTGCTGAAATACCATGTAAAAAGGCAGTAGCAGTTAACACATTACCGTATGTTTCTACTTCAACATTCTCAGGACCAAAAACTTCGTCAAAAGCTTTTTTGATTGATAAATCTGTAAATTTCCAATAATCACCCCATCTATCCATATCATATCGACTGATTTGAGAAATACCAGCTACTGTTACAAGGGCTACGCCACCTTTCCTTAGCATATAATGGATTCCAGCAATTGCAGATTTAAAATCGTATATAAAATTTAGAGTCTGTGTTAATATAAAACAATCTAAAATATTTTCTTTTAATGTTTTATAATCCGTTAAATCACCAATGATGGTAGCTTTTGGATTATCAGGCGTATAATGTAGAACTTCAATCTTGGTTATATTTGAACCAAATTTTTTAGCATAAGTGTCATCTCCTATCTCTCCGACGACACCTTTAATATATTCCTTGTTTTTATACAAAAAATCTTCTATATAAACTCTATCTATTGGTGTACCTCTATCAAAACCGAAAAGCCTTGAGATAGGTTCAAGATTACGCAAATTATACCAGTTTGGTTTTATAAAAGCTTGCTTAATAAACTTTATCATACAATGTGCCTCCTTAGTTGGTTTTCTGCCAACTCATCGAATAATATATTTCAGGGAATGGTCAAATACCCAGCTCATACTCATATTATAGCATATATTTCTCAAGCTCCGGTACTTAGCCTAACCGAGCTCAAGCACCCTTAATATATTTGAATTCTATTACTTAAACTGTGCCTTCCATTTATTGATTACATCAAAAGGAATATTAAGTTCTGTTATATATTTCCCTTCTATAAAATTAATCACTGATTGAGTATCACCTCTTTTTACAACATTTAAGTTTATATCTTTGTGCATTTCGATTGCTCTATTATCTATACCAATTATCAAAGTTCTCTTTTTAAATTGAAGTGCTCGTATTCCACCATGAAGTCTAGTTCCTATATAATCCAATTCTACATTTGCTAATATCTCATCATAAGCATAAAGCTTAGGTGGTATAACTATGATTCTATTTTTTTCTTTCTCTCTTAAATCTTTTATTAATTCTTTAAAATAGTTCATATCACCTAATCCTTGAATCCAAATATAGACCTTTTTATAATGTTTAACAAGTATCTCAAGCAATCTGAAGTCATCACTTGGAGATTTATTGTAATCAGTTAATGTCATAACAACATTTTCGCTTTTTACATGTGGAATTTGTGCACAATGCTCAGGAGTCAAATTCCAAGTTGTTACACAAGAACCATTATAAACATTAAGTATACCTACTTTTCTCAACATTTCAGCCGTGTAACTATCTCTAACTATATGGAAATAATCTTTGTGTAGCAAATTCTTTAATAATATTCTCGTATACAAGTTTGGTGGAGGTTGGTATTGCCACCAACCAACAGATAAGAGAACTAACTTGTTTTTAGCATAAATTAAATCTAACAAAGAAAACCCCATTTGGGAATATTTATTCATCTCACTAGATAGGGAATTTGTGCCACCGAAAAATATCAAATCTGAAATTTTCATGTATCTTTTAGAGATTTTTCCATATTTCTCTAAGTACTGAAGCTTAACAAAAAAATCTTGTGGAAATAAATCATTGAGAACATGATAAACAGCTTCCATAATAATCTGGTTTCCTAAGTTATAATCACATATACTGGTATCAATAACAGATATAACTCTCACTTTACAAACTCCTATAACTATTAAACTTTAAAAAAGATTTAATTTTAATAATAAACATTTTCTTTGTTTTTTTATTGAAATAATCGAACCACAATGCTGAAAATGAATAGCTAATCAAAGTGGATACTGCAGCTCCATTTATACCATAAATAGGAATTAATATAAAATTTAAAACTATATTTAATACGGCTCCAGAAAAATTTCTTAGAAAGGCTAATATCTGCAAGTTTTCATTAATAAACCATTTTCCACTTGCCACAAGTAATCCCACAAAAACCCCTGCCCAAATATGTATCATAAGCACATCACCCGCTTGACTATATGCCTTTCCATAAAGTAGATTTACCACCCAATCAGACAAAAATGTCATAGGTAATGCAACAGATATAGCTATCCACACCATGAGGTTATAAAGTTTCTGAAGTCTTGCATAATACAATTCCTCACTCACCTTTTTAGCATTTATAATCGCAGGAAATAGAGAAGAAGATATAACCGTAGGCACAAAATACCATGCCTCGCTAATCCTCACAGCTGCTGCATACTGTCCCACAGCCTCAGCACCAAGCATCTCTTTTATCATAATGTGGTCAATTCTCATATATACCATTATAACAAGACCACTCAAACTTAGTGGCCACGAGTCTTTCAGCAAAGAAATTGCAGTTGATTTTCTAAAACGGAG
>JAWAJM010000058.1:0-4671 GCA_038996625.1 Candidatus Aenigmatarchaeota archaeon | reverse complement strand
ACTGAGGTCTGAAGAGGAGTTTAGGAAAATCGCAGGTCTCCTCTTTAGTTTTACCTTTACTATCTCCATAGCCATAACCCTTTTAGCCCTTTTGCTTATGCCCCTTGTCCTAAAGATCCCCGCAGGTTTTTCCAAGGAAGCCTTAGAGGCAACTAATGTTTCTTATCTAATACTTTTACCCTATCTGCTCTTTAACGTTTACTTCCAACATTTTGGAGCGGTTCTCAGAAGTCAAAAAAGGTTTAACACTTACTTTCTGGAGGAATTTATAATTTCCCTTACTCTTTTCACCTTTACACTTCTGGGTCTTTTGGTCTATAAGGACTACAAAATACTTCCCATAGGCGTCACCTTAGCAAGCTTCTTAAGCGCCATATATGTTATACTTAGGAAGAGAATACATTCACTTTCGTTTCTTTTTTGACGAAACTACAAAGAAGCTTCTTTCTCACTTTATCCAGCTCCTTAGGGTAGATGTGGACCTTACCGCAACCGCTCTGAGGTTTTATGCCTTATCTTTGCCCTTTATGTTCTTTTGGCCTCTCATATATAGGGTGTTTCAGATAAGAGGCAGGCTTTTCGCTGTAGGTATTGTTGGAGTAATAGGTGTATTGGCCAACGCCTTTTTTAACTATCTCTTCGTTTTTGTCTTTAAAATGAGTCTTGCAGGCATTTGCCTTGGCACCTTTTTGGCTTATCTTTTTATTTGCACTACTGATTATTTAATGTTAAAATTTTACTATAAAAAAGTCAGAGTATAAGAAATGCCTGAGTGTCCCGCTTGTCAAACCAGAAGAGATGAGATTTCTTACATTGAGACCTATGTTTCTACATTTAACAATCAAGAATATAAACTTTACCACTGCCCAACCTGCGACCTTCAGTGGTGGGAGCCCTTGAAGATTATTCCAGAGTTTTATGAAATGGAGTATGAATTACTTCATATGGGACTTAGAGAGGAAATAGAGGAATATCACAGGATTTTTTTTAGATACATTCCTCTTAAATTGGGAAGGCTTTTAGATGTAGGTTGTGGAGATGGAGTTTTCTTAAAGGAAGCATTAAAGGCTGGCTTTGAGGTTTGGGGTATTGATTTTGATAGTAAGTCTATAGGGATTTGTCAAGAGAAGTGGGGTTTGAAAAATACCTTTGTTATGACTCCACAAGAGTTTGCAGAGTTTTGTCAAAAAGAGGGGCTTAAGTTTGATGTGATAACCTTTTTCGAAGTTCTTGAGCATCAGGATAGACCAAGGGAGTTTCTGGAGGCTATAAAGAGTATGCTAAAGCCTGGTGGCTATGTAGCAGGAAGTGTGCCAAATAGGGAGAGTTGGATTTTAAAGATTGGAGGTAGGAAAGTCAATAAATGGGATTTTCCTCCAAATCATTTTTTGAGATTTTCCAAATATGCTCTTAATAATTTTTATAAGAGTGCAGGTTTCACGGACATTTTCATAGAACCAACCCTAGTAAAAATTTCAGAACTTGTGCCTTATCTTCAGGTGTTAATTTCAGGAAATAGAATAAACAGATTATTAAGAAAAACTATAACCACTCATGAACTGGCTGGTGAGGGGACAAGCATATATAAGTCCTTACCCGTCTGGAGAAAAGCGGTCTTTAAGGGGTTGAGGGGTATTAGGTTTTTGGTGCTATTTCCCTTTGCCCTTGGTGTAAAATTCAAAACAAGTGGAGTGTGTTTGTATTTTCAAGCCAAGATGGAGGCTCAGGTATGAAAACTGCCATATTTGTCTTAACAATGGAAAAAGATAGTAAGCTACCTTTGATACGAAAATTAATTATTATAGAAAGCTTGAAAATAATAAGGTTTTTATTATTATTTCCTATTGCAGTTTTTATTAAATTTAGTTCTCCTGGAATTTATTTATATTTTCAAGCTTCGTTATGAATGTATTTTAAATTTTGTATGCTTATACTATTTGGTTTATTTTTTTATGCATAAATCAGTTTTAATTCTTAACAATTCATTACTTGGCGATTTTATTATGTTTTCTCCTATTATAAAAATTTTATTTAAATTAAATTTAAAAATGTTTGTAATTAGTAATAATCATCTTACTCATAAATTTGTTAAAATTTATGAAGATGATGGGATAGTATGTAAAGCAGATCTTCTCAGGTTTACTAAACCACTTGATTTTACTAAATTGTTAATCTTTAGTTATAAAGAAATAAAACCTGAATATATTTTTATTACTTTTTCGTTTGATTCAATTAAAAGCCAAGTAGCATTTAAATTATTACAAGCCAATAATAAATTAATAAGATCTAGTAAAAAAACATTGATTTTAGATTATTTATATAAAAATTATCTAATTTTGGATCTGATGAAAAAGCATTTGGTAGATCAAAATGTTGAATATTTAGAAAAATATTTAGGTACTAAAATTGATAGGGACGATATTAAACTCTTTCTGCCGCCAACACTAAGTCGATTTGGTAATATGCGTCCAATCAAAAATTCGATTGTAATTCATCCTGGTAGCAGCGCCGAAGGAGTCATAAGAAGATACCCTGTAGATAAATATATTAAAATAGCAAAACATTTAATAAAAATGAAATATAATGTTCATTTTTTGTTAGGACCATCCGAAGAGGAATATTCTGAGCTTTTGAAACATCACAATTTGAATTATATTTTTTCGAACGATTTTATACAAACAGCAAAGATTATAGGATCTTTCGAGGTATTTTTAGGAAGTGATTCTTTTGTCAGCCATCTTGCTGCAGCGCTTGAGCGAACTACTTTTACAATATTTGGTCCAAGCAATCCCATTTTTTCAAGACCATACTCTGATAAATCCATTATTATCCAACGTAAAGATAAGTTAGATTGTATGCCATGTTATTTACCTGAAAATAAGACCGGATGCCAATCACGTAAGTGTTTGGATATTGAGGAGGAGTACATCATAGAAACAATGTTAAAATATATTTAATCATATGAAAAATAAAAAAATATTAACAATAAATGTTATGTATCCTCCTGATATTGGAGGAGGAGCTGAGATAGTGATGCATGACTTAAATAAAATTCTTTTGCAACGTGGATTTAGTGTTAGTGCTCTTGTATTTCACGAGGAGTATAAACCAAAAAAAGATAGTGTGAATGGCATAGATGTTTGGCGTTTCCCTATACCCAATATTTATTTACCTCATGTGAAAAAGAAAAGAAATACTTTATTGAAGATGATATGGCATTTTCTTAATATTTATAATTTTAGATCAAATAAGATTTTTAAAAAAATAATAAATGAATTTAAACCGGATTTATTAATTATACATAATACATACGGATGGTCTTCTTCCATTTTATTTACTATAGCAGATTATAATATTCCTACTATCCAGGTTTTACATGATTTACATTATATATGCTATAGAAATATGTTTAAGGGGTATGAAAATTGTACCAAACAATGTTTATTTTGTAAATTTATAAGGTATCCTTACAAAAGAGGATCAAATAATATTACTGCTGTCGTTGGGGTTAGTAATTTTACACTTAGAAAACATTTAGCTCATGGTTATTTTAGTAATGTAAAATTTAAGAAAGTTATCTATAATGCACGAATAATGAATGCTAATACAAAGATTAATTTTAAAAAAAGTGATAATAGAATTAGTTTTGGTTATATAGGTAGTATAGCTGCAAATAAGGGTATAGAAATTTTGCTTGAAGCTTTTAGTAATTTGAAGAATCATCATAATTTACTACTTTACATAGCTGGAAGTGGAGATCAAAATTATATAGAATATTTGCAAAATAAGTACAATGATAACAAGATATTTTGGTTAGGCTTTGTTTCACCTGAAAAATTTTATCCAATGATTGATTTACTTATAGTTCCATCAATCTGGTATGAAAATTTTGGAATTGTTATTATTGAGGCCAATTATTTCGGAAAGCCTGTGATAGCCTCAAATATTGGAGGTATTCCAGAAATTGTCAAGCCTGGTATCAATGGTTATTTATTTACACCTAAAAAAAGTGATGAACTTACAAACAGGTTACTTGAATTTATAAATAATATAGATTATTGGAGAAAAAAGAGTGAGGAAATACATAATTATAGTAAATATTTTGTCAGTACTAAAAGATGGGGAGATGAATGGGAAGAGTTAATAAATATGGTTTTACTTGAGAGTAAATAATTGAATAGTTTAGTATTAAGGTTAAATTTTAAATGTTCTTTTTACTAAAAGTCCGTATATTTTATGAATCTATATATCGACGGTCTTTTCTATAAGGGTTCTGGGATTGGGAGATATTATGAGTCATTGGTAAAGGAGTTTGCTAAAAGGGGCCTTACTATCTTTACCTGTGTTCCACAAAGATTAAAAGAGAACTTTGAAAAGGACTTTCAAGAATATAAAAATAATATGGTTCCCATATTTGTAGATTATGAAAAATTCTCTATCAAAGAATTTATAAAACAGACCCAAATATTAAATAAATTAGAAAAGGAAGTCGATTTGTTTTTCTATCCACAAGTAAATCTCTCCTTTTATGTACCCCAAAAAACTGTGACCACTATTCATGATCTAATACCCTTTACTGAATATTGGGATAGAGACCCTATAAAGAAAAAGGTTTTTTCCTTTTATTTGAAAAGAGCCCTAAAAAAATCAGCTGGAATCATTGCTATATCA
>JAWAJM010000057.1:0-4675 GCA_038996625.1 Candidatus Aenigmatarchaeota archaeon | reverse complement strand
TATAGCAAATATTTAATGGTTTATATTTTTTGAAAATAAGATAAAATCGATCTATATTTTCAGTTTTATAAATTATATAAGATAAGAAAACACCTTCTAATGGTATTATTAATATACTATCTTCTTTTAATTCCAAATCTCCCAGATTTTTATAAACATTTTCGTCTATTTTTAAGTTTAGACTATATTTTTCGGATATTTTTTTAATAATATTCATTGAAAAATCATAAGTATTTGATTTTATTCCAACAATTCTTACAATATTATTTTTTCTAAATTTTTTCGTTTTTCTTATTTCTCTTTTTATGATTCTTTCATAATATTTTATCATTTTTTATGCTATTAAAGGGAAATACGTATTCATATATATCTTCGAAATCTCTTGGATCTACCCTTTCTTTTAATCTTTCTCTAGCCCTTTTTATATCTGTTCTTATATCTAGTAAATCTCCATCATAAACTATTCCGCTACGTTTTCTTATTGGATCTAATTTTTTTAACCAATAATAAAAGTTTTCTAATACATATTTTGTAGCTATATATATCGATTTGTGATAATGAGCCTTGAATAAAATAATATCAAATAAATATTGATTTTTTATAGCATTTTTAATTATGGAAATTTCCTTTAACAATGTAAATAAATTATGCTCAGATATTATTCTATTTCTTTCTTCCTTTTGCATTTCTTTAATTTCCGAAATATGATAATTTTTATTTTTTGTTTCTAAATAAAAATCTTCTAATTCATCTAATCTGAGAGTCCCATAGTGAGTTATTATTCTATTGTCATTAGCATATAGAGCATATGAAGCGGAATCAAATATATCACATCCTATTGCTACTGATAACGGAATTGTCAAAGTATGCCCTAATCCAAACAGATGAACTGGCTTATTTAGAGACAAGAAGATACGAGGAATTATTATTGTTTCAAACAATCTTTGGAAATCGTATTTTATCATATATGGAACTATAGTTCCTATAGCATAAATATCTACATTTAGTTTGTTTACTTCTATAGCAGATGTTTTTCTAAGATCTATATATATGCCGCCCTGAATTGCGCCATTAATTAATACTTTTTTATTTAAAGAATCTCTAATTTTTATTCCTTCTTTGATTCTGTTAATTGTGATTTCCAATTCTTTTTTAGCTTCTTCCCAGCTTTTATCTATATCTGTAGGCAAATCTAAAACATTTATTATGTTACTTCCTATTTTTATTTGAAAATTGACAATTTCTTCATTAGATAAATCAATATCTTTCTTGTAGTGTAAGATTTGATATGACCCAGAATCAGTTTCTATAACTCCAGAGAAATTAAAATAATTATGTAAACCAATTTCAATCATCTTTTCTCTTAATAATTTATCAGAATAGATAATATAAGCATTAGTCATTATTGCTTGTACTTTATATTTTTCTTGCATTTCTTTTGGAGATATATCCTGTTTCTTTGGATTTATTACGGGTAGCAAGATCGGAGTTTCTATTTTTTTATTATCTATATTTAAAATCCCAATTCGCCCTGCAATGTCTCTGTTCTTTATTTCAAACATATAGAAAAATTTAGAGCTAAAAAAATTTGAAATTTTGGAGGTTATCCTGGATTTAACTAGATCCAGCCGCAGGTTCCCCTACGGCTACCTTGTGACGACTTAGCCCCCCTCGCCATCCTCCAACATGACCCTGGTTAGACCAGGGCCTAGTTGGAGGACGACTCGGTTGGCTTGACGGGCGGTGAGTGCAGGGGGCAGGGACGTATTCACCGGGGGAATAGTGACCCCCGATTACTAGGGATTCCGCCGTCATGCGGGCGAGTTACAGCCCGCAATCTGAACTGGGAGCGGGTTTGGGGATTACCTTCCCCTTTCGGGGTCGGATCCCCCTGTCCCGCCCATTGTTGCGCGCGTGTAGCCCGGGGGATTCGGGGCATGCGGACCTGCCGTCGCCCGCACCTTCCTCCGGGTTTCCCCGGCAGTCCCCGCAGTGTGCCGGGAGAGAAATCTCTCCCGTCGCAACGGCGGGCGCGGGTCGCGCTCGTTTCCTGACTTAACAGGACACCTCACGGCACGAGCTGACGGCGGCCATGCACCTCCTCTCAGCGTGTCAGGTAAGGTCTTCAGCCTGACCTTCATCCTGCTGTCGCCCCCGGTAAGGTTTCCGGTGTCAGTTCCCATTAAACCGCACACCCCACCCCTTGTATGCCCCCCCGCCTATTCCTTTAAGTTTCAGCCTTGCGGCCGTACTCCCCAGGCGGCGGGCTTAACGGCTTCCCTACTCCACCGAAAGGGCTCTAAGCCCTCCCGGCAGATAGCCCGCAGCGTTGACAGCTGGGACTACTGGGGTCTCTAATCCCATTTGATCCCCCAGCTTTCGGCCCTCACCGTCGGGAGCAGGATAGCTAGGCGCTTTCGCCGCGGGTAGTCCTCCGGGGATTACAGCATTTCACCGCTCCCCCCGGAATACTCCTAGCTTCTCCTGTCCCCAAGACCGATAGTAGCCCCCGCGCGCCCACGGGTTATGCCCGTGGATTTCACGGGAGCCACATCGGTCCGGCTACGGCCCCTTTAGGCCCAATAATCGAGGCCACTGCTCGCGGCGGGGGTATTCCCGTGGCGACTGCCACCCCTCTTACCCACCGCTTATTCCGGGAGCTTTTTACACTCCCGAAAAGCCTCGGGAAACATCCCGAGGCACTCCCCGTCCCCCCGTCAGGCTTATACCCATTGCGGAGGTTTCGCCCCTGGTGCACCCCGTAGGGCCTGGGCCCTTGTCTCAGTGCCCATCTGGGGGCTCCCGCTCTCACGGCCCCTACCCGTCTTCGGCTTGGCGGGCCGTTACCCCGCCAACTGCCTGATAGGCCGCCGGCCCATTCTCGGGCGGATAAGGAGAGGAATACTCCTTATCCTTTTCGGAGATAGGGGAATTCCACCGCCTATCTCCTATGGGCGTTTATCCCCAGTTTCCCGGGGTTATCGCCCTCCCGAGAGTAGGTTGCCGACGTGTTACTCAGCCGTACGGCGGGACACTTTACCCAGTGTCCCTGGCCTCCCATGGGTTAGTCGGACGGGGATAGCAGTGGCCCCCCGCAGGATCAACGGGAATTCGGTGGATTAAATCCACCGCGGGCCTAAACCCGAGAAATACGGCCGCAAATCCAGGATAACCTCTTCCATTTCGGATATCTCCACATTTATTCCCTGTAGGGGATGCCTACTTCATAGGTATCTGAAGGCGAGACCCTACAGGGTATATATATTAAGTCGTATAGGATAGTTTTTAAAGTTTTATATCGCCCTTAATCTTGCCATTTTTCTTAATCTTTTTTCTTCTTTCATTCTTTTCTTTTGCCATTTCCAACGAGGTCTTCTATACTTTTTCCACCTTCTGGAACTTCTTCTCATTAGTTAGATACACATCAATAAATTTTTAATTATATTGTCGTTAAACTGATTAGAAAGCCTAATATAATCAAAAATATTCCAATCTCTTTAGGAAGATTATAACCATAGGCATATAAATTAAAGATTATTAAAGAGGAATATAGCGTTAAAAAAGAAGAAATGATCGCATTTATATCTTTACCTGTAAATAGAATGGGATATATTCCAGAAATTATTCCTATACCTATAGTAAAGGAATAAAAGAATTGACCAAGTATCGATATATATCCTTCTTCAAAATTTTTAGATTCTTTATAAATTACATATCCAAAAATCAGTGTAGGAGCTGTATTAGACACTAAATTTATTATATAAGCAACTAATGGGATATTTTTTAACGTGCTTTTTAGATAAATAGCATTGTAAGATAAAATTTGACTGCTAATTATGAAAATAATAAATGAAAATAAAATAAAAAAAATCTTAGTTAGGATATTAATTTTATCATGATCTTTTTTTTCTAAATTTTTGTAGATTTTAGTTTTTTTGATATCATTCAACAAAAATATAGATAAAATAATAAATAAAGAGAATAATAAAAGAGAATCTACTGTATTTAAAAACCTTTTTATTATTAAAAATATGTTTATAGTAAATATTAAGGATATTATAAAAATTAGTTTCTTATCTAAAGATATAGATTCTTCTTTTTTGCTTATTAAAATTAATATTCCGCTAGATATTGTAGAGTCTAACAAAACATTATATAGAATGTTATAATAAGCTAAATTTGTTTCTCCAAGTAAAGCTAAATTTATTGAAATCATTAAAGGTATCAAAGTAAATAATAATCCAGCATATATAAATAAAAATATTTTCCCAAAATCTTTGAAATTTTTAGAATAGGAGTAAACATATTTTGCTAAAATTTCCGTTGCTAAATATGTTGCGATTGATGCAATTTTAATACTTAATATGGACAATACTAATTTTATCATAAAAAATTTATCATTAAAAATTAAATTAAAGTTTTATGGAAGAATGTGTATTTTGTAAAATTGCAGAAAATATAATTCCTTCTTTCAAAATATATGAGGATGAAGATATTATGTGTGTTTTAAATATATTTCCTATTAATCCAGGACATTTAACAATATTTCCAAAAAAACATTACGAAGATTTAAGTAGTTTAAATGACGAAGTGTATATAAAAATGTTAGTTTTAGCTAAAAAGCTTTCTGAGATTTTAAAAATTATTTTTAATACGAATAAAATTATTATTTTGT
>JAWAJM010000056.1:0-4709 GCA_038996625.1 Candidatus Aenigmatarchaeota archaeon | reverse complement strand
AGGTCATGCGTGTTTCAAAGTTGAAGGAAGAGTCACAGTCTATATAGATCCTTTTCAAATAAAGTTTCCAAAAGAGAAAGATGGGGATATAGTTTTAATAACACACGATCATTTTGATCATTGTAGTATAGACGATATAAAAAAGATAATACACCCCCAAACTGTTATAATTGCAGCTAAAATGTGTAAAGGGAAAATAGACAATCTAAAAGGAAGTGTTAATACGATCATGTATTTTGAACCAGGTGATAGTATTAATGTTAATGATGTTATAATAAAAGCTGTACCTTCTTATAATGTTAACAAATTTAGGTCTCCAGGTCAAGTTTTTCATCCCAAAGATTCTAAATACTTGGGATTTATAATCGACATTAATGGAATAAAAGTTTATCATGCTGGAGATACAGATTTAATTCAAGAAATGAGTGAATTTGGAAGAATAGATGTAGCAATTTTACCTGTTAGTGGAGTATACGTAATGACAGTTGAAGAGGCAGTTGAGGCAGTAAAAATTTTAAAACCAAAATTTGCTATACCTATGCATTATGGTTCTATAGTAGGTAGCGAAAAAGACGCAGAAAAATTTAAGAGCTTGGCATCTCAATTTACTAGAGTAGAAATATTAAAAAAAGAATAAAAAAAGAAAATTTTGTTTTATACATCTGCAGCTCTTAAAGTTTTTCTTCCGTTTGCTTCTGCTCTTTTAACAGCTTCTTTAACCATTTCTACGACTTTTTTGTTTAGTGCATCAAAGAATTCATCTGATATTCTTACATCTCCAGCAACTTCTCTTACTGCTGACTTAACTACTAAGTTTGCTTCTTTTGCCATCAAACTCACCCAATTTATTTTTGTTTAGAATATTTAAAAATAGGTTTTTAAAACGATTAAGAAATATATTCAAAATTTAATTTTAGTTCACTTGCAATCTTATAAGCTTTTTCAATTTCATTTTTATTCAAAACTCTTGATATTTCTCTAAATTTTTCAATTTCATTTTTCACTAAATAATCTGGCCTATATTGTTTCATTACATTTACTAACGCATTTTTACAATTTTCGGAAATCCAAGTTAAAACTTTATTAGTACAACATTCAATATGATTAGGTAAAACAAGATGCCTTATAATAATTGGATCTTCATTTTCATACATCATTTTAATATTTCTACCTACAATTTCAAAGTAATTTTCAACTAAAGATAATCTTTTAGCACATTCGTTATTTCCATATTTAAAATCAGGAAGCCAAATATCAACTAAGTCTAAAAGAATTTTCATAGTTTCTATAGAAGCATAGGCATTACTATTCCATAGTATAGGTACGTTAATATCTAGAAATTTCAAAGATTCTACTATAGTATGCAAATGTTGATCAGGATTTCCACCAACAAAATTTATATTTCTAGCTCCTTCTTCTCTCAACCTTCTTTCAATTATTGATAGTTTTTTTGAATCTACAATAAATCCATTTTCACTAAATTGACTTATTTCCCAATTTTGACAATATGCACACTTAAAATTACATCCACAAAAAAATATTGTTCCACTAGGTATCAAAGGAGTTTCTTCGCCTAAATGTAAAAAATAGGAAGAAACGTATGTTTTATTAAGAAGGTTGCAAAAACCTCTTTTTTCAAATCTATTCACTAAACATCTTCTTTCACACATTCTACATGGGTTTAAAAGTCTTTTACTTAATTCTATTTTTAATTCTAAAAAGTTACATCCTTTTTTTGAAGTTTGTGAAAATTCTTTTATTTCAATTTTACTTTCTTTTATATCTTTTAAGATTTTTTTAAATTCTTTTGAATACTTCTCATGCAATTTCCACAATTCTTTTTCTTCCAAATTTTTTATTTCCTCTTCACTAACTTCAACATAAATATTTTTACAAATTAAAAATTTTGCAGGCTTTATGTTTTTATCAACTAAGTAATACCAACTTAATATTTCATCTATTTCCATATTATTTTTTAAAAGTCCATTCTTTTTCTTTTACCCCAGCCCTTTTGTTTTCAACTCGAGCTAATACAAACAAAAGGTCTGAAAGTCTGTTAAAGAATGGAATTAAATCTTTAACTTTAGCTTCAACACAAGCTCTTTCAACTCTTCTACAAATAGCTCTAGCTACTTGTAAAGCAGAAGAAGAATGAGTGCCGGTAGGATAAATAAAATGTTTTAAGGGTTCCAATTCATTCTCATATTTTTTTATTTCTTCTTCAATAAAGGTTGTATTTTCTTTTCCAAATTCAAAATTTTCTCCTGCGAGTTTAGCTCCAATAAGAAATATTTTATTTTGTATTTCTTCTAAAGTCTTATCAACATCTTCATTTTTTGTTAGAGACCTACATAAACCTATATAGCTGTTGAGTTCATCTATTTCGCCAATTAGTTTTATTATGGGAGCATTCTTTTCTATTTTTGTTCCTCTAAAACAGGTTAGCCCATCATCACCATTTCCGAATTTCTTCATAATTTTACTAAATTTCTATATTTAAGAAATTAAACAAGCAGCCCAACCACAATTTAAGCAATTGACACATCCAGCTTGATAAACTAAATTGTTTGATCCACAATTTGGACATTTTTCAATTTTGTTATTAACATCATTAACTTTAATATTATTAGAGTTAATTTCTTTAATCATTCTTGGTTCTTCTAGTCCAAATTTCTTTAAAATTTTCAAGGTTTCGTTTTTTATAAGTTTCATATATTCTTTGATTCTATTTTCTTCTACATTTCCCTTAACATATAAAACTTGCTTTGATTTACTACCTTCTCTATATATTGTTATTCCTTTACAACCTAAGTGATAAGCAGCTATATAGGCTTGTAGAACATCTTCAACAGTTGCAAAAGAAGGCATATTTATAGTTTTACTAATAGAAGTTGTAATCCATAGTTGTGCTGCGGCTTGTGCTCTAACATGATCCCACCAAGGAATATCCAATGCAGTAACAAAAATTTTTCTCATTTCTTCTGGTATTTCTTCTATACCCTGTACACTACCGGCGTTTTCTGCAATTTTTCTAAGTAGTTCTTCTGAATAAAGCCCAATTTGTTTCAGCTGTCTTTCAAATTCTATGTCTGTATAGAAGAAACTACCAACGGTAACCCTTTTCTCAAAGACTAAAGAAAATTGTGGTTCTATACCACTAGAAACATCAAAAAACATGGAAATAGAACCAGTTGGAGCTATTGAAGTTACTTCAATATTTCTAATTCCATGCTTTATTATTTCTTGTTGTAGTTCTTCCCAATCTAAGTTCCATATTTGAGGATGGTAAAATCCTTCAATTGGCATTTCTCCCTTTTTATAAGATGTTTTATCATAATAAGGAAAAACTCCTCTTTCTTTAGCTCTTTCTACAGAAGCTTTCATTGCATAGTATGTTAAAAATTCAGATACTCTTTCTATAAATTTAAATCCTTCTTCAGAGCTATATGGGATTTTTAAGGCAAACATTGCATCTGCTAAGCCCATATATCCTAAACCAATTCTTCTAACAGCTTTGCTAGCTTTATCAATTTTTTCTATTGGATATTTATTTACATCGATAATATTGTCTAAAAACCTATAAGCAACTTCAATAGTTTTTCTATAATTTTCCCAATCAAAATATGCCTCTCCTTTTTCATCAAATTTAATAAAAGCATAAAGGTTTATTGATCCTAAATTACAAGATTCATATTCATATAAAGGCTGCTCACCACAAGGATTAGTTGCTCTTATTAATCCTCTAAATTCTTTTTGAACATTCCTTCTATTAATATTGTCTAAAAATAGAACACCAGGGTCTGCAGTTTTCCAAGCCATTGTTGCTATATCATTGAGTAAAAATTTTGGATCTATATAGTTGACAACCTTTCCATTTCTCGGGTTTATTAATGCATATTTTTCACCCTTTTTATATGCTTCCCAGAATTTTTCATCAAGCATAACAGAAATATTGAAATTTTCAAATTCTCCTTCTTTTTCCTTAGCATGAATAAATTTTAAAATATCAGGATGCCAGCTTTCTAGAATTCCCATATTTGCTCCTCTTCTTTTTCCACCTTGTTTAACAACTTCAGTTACAACATCTATAATTTTCATGAAACTTACAGGACCACTTGCAACTCCTGTAGTACTAGCAACTATATCTCCTTCTGGTCTTAGTTTAGAATAATTTATTCCTACGCCACCACCAGATTTAAATATCAATGCACATTCTTTAGCAGCTTCCATTATACTTTCCATGTTATCTTCAATTCCAATAACAAAACAAGCAGATAATTGACCTAACTTAGCTCCGGCATTAAATAATGTTGGAGAATTAGGCAGAAATCTTTTACTTACCATTAAATCAAAGTATTCTTTAAAATTATGGTAATATTCATTAAATTCTCCATTTTTTAACATTTCCAAAAATTTAGACCAACTAACTTTCATTTTACCTTGTTGATTTAGTTCATCATATAAGCTTTTCATTCTTTCTAAATGATATCTATTCCAAAAGACTTTTCTATCTTCAAAAATAAATCCAAGTTTACCATCATGTTCTTCAGCATTAAATTCTTCTTTTTCCCAAATTCTTTGTTTACCTTCTTTATCGAATATTCTTTTATCATAAATTATATCTGGAATGACGACTAGCATAGCAACTCTTTCAAACATTTGTTTAGGTCCTTCAATTAGTTTACCTTCTTCATTTTTAAGCAAATATC
>JAWAJM010000055.1:0-4822 GCA_038996625.1 Candidatus Aenigmatarchaeota archaeon | reverse complement strand
TATGCTCTGTTTACAGCTCAGCAGCAACTACAAGCTATTATACAGGAAGTAAAGGATGCGAATTAATATTAACTTATGTTTATAATGCTTCTTCTTCTACTTTTTTAAATAGTGTAGAATATTTTGTTGGAAGTAGTTATCATCAAGCTTTAGCAACTTCAACCACATTTCCATTCAGTTTTATAATTTCAGAACCAAACTATAATTTTACGGATGCTTATTTAAGTGTTTATGGCTTCACAGGCTCAACAACAGCGGGAACAAATACTTTAGTTTCTTATGTAGATGTACCTGGTTATACTTCTCAAACCTGTAACTTTAGAAATACTGGAGAAGCAAGATCTGATTTTTGTTGGGATTACGTAATGGATAATATAACATATGATGGATTATATAATGTTGTAGTTTCATCTGGAGTAACTAGATGGTTCTCTTCTAAACTAACTGTAACATATCTTTACAAACCAAATTATAAATTTGAAGTTGAGCACAATTCTACAATAAGCTTTAGAGGAATTTTGAGAAACATTTCAATAATGATAAATTTTACATTAGAAAATTCAAAGAATGTGGGAATGTCTGTTTATAATTTTAAACTTAATCAATGGAACAGCTCTTTATGTCCAACAATATTAGCTTTTGCCAATCAGTTTAACGTTTTTTGGTGTAATATTTCTTCTAGTCCAGAAGATTATGTTTCACCAGAAAATAAAATCGTGGTAAGATTTTATTCTTTTGGAAATAACAATATAACTATATTTAAAGAAGAATATGTTCAGTTTTTCATAACTTATGAATACGTGAATAAAGCGCCTTTAATTTCAAATGCTACAGAGTTACCTTCTTCCCCAACAGTATATCAGAAAGGAAATAAGTATACCTTTAAAGTTTTTGTCACTGATGAAAATGGTGAAGAGCAAATTTCCTTAGTTATTTTTGAATTTGAAGGTCAAAATCAAACAGTTTCTAACTACAATTTAATAAATTCTACAACAAGAGAATATTGGATTGAAAAAGAAGATTTACCTGCTAACCCTTCTGGCTATAATATTAGATGGTATGCCAAAGATGTAGAAGGAGCATGGTCTAATGTTTTAAGCAGAATTTACATTATTAACAAAGGAAATCCAAACATAGAAATTTATTTTAGTGATACAATTGTTGATTATCCAACTGAAACAAATGTTACTTGCTATATTATAGAAGGGGACAGCTTTTCAATTTTAAATTTGTATAGAAATGATACTTTAGTTTCTTCTAGTTTTGGTTTTGCATCAGAAGTTTCAATTTTAGGAGCAGGAGTTTATAATTATTCTTGTGAATATTTGGAAACACAAAATTATACTTCAACTTATGTAAATGACAGATATTTATATGTTAACAAAGGCATACCAAAAATTAAAATCGAAATTAATGGTTTAGAAAATGATTATTATGGATATTATCCAACCGAAACAAATGTTACAGCTTGGTTAGAAAATCTATATAACGAAGGAGAAATTATACTTTATAGAAATCAAACTTATGTAGGAAAAGGAATATTGGTAGCAGAAAAAAACATTTTACCGGCAGGAATTTACAATTATTCTGCAATTTTTGAAGAAACACAAAACTATACATCTTATTTTGTTAGTAGAATAGTTACAATATACAAAGGAATTTCTAAAGCATATTTAATACTAATTCCAGAATCACCAATAGAATATGGAGAACAAACAGTTGCAGTATGTTATGAAGATAATCCAGAAGCTGAAGGAAGATTGTGGAGAAATTATACCGATGTTACTCATGAAAATAATACAGCAGTTATTTTACCTGCAGGTATTTGGTATTATGAATGTAATGTGTCTGAAACACAAAACTACACTTCTGCATCTAATTCATCAATTTATTTGGTAAATAGAGCATTAAGTAAAATTAGACTATTTTTAAATGATACGGAAGGAAACAAAACCTACATTTACGAAGATTATGCAAACATTACTGCTACCTTAAATATTCCAGATAAAGAGTTTTACATAGAAGCTAATTTTACTGGGTTAACTGAAATTATAGGTTATGGAAGTAATACAATAACAATTTTGACTAACAATTTTGGTGCGGGTGTTTACAATATTACTGCATATTGGTTTGGAGATCAGAATTATACAAGCGACTCTGTTACTTACTTTATGTTTGTTAATAAGAAGCCAACAACTTTATATCTTTGGATTAATAATACAAGGGAAAATAAGAATTACTATTCAAATGTAACATTAAATTTAACTATAGAGCTTCTCGGTTATTCTGATAAGTTAGTTGAATTGTGGAGCAATTATAGTGATGGCGAATTTAAAAGAATTTCTTATGGCTACTCTCCTCATCAAAGTATTTTATTTTTAGATAGAGCAGGAATATTTAATTATACAGGTTATTATCCTGGAAATACCAATTATACAGAAAGTTCGGAATCTTGGATTATTAAAATAGGAAAAATGAATTCTAGTTTAGACTATTTAAATCCGAAAATAGTTGGTGAAGATGAAAGTTCACTTTTAATAGCTAGTTGTGAGTGTTATCCTTTAAGCTGCTCAAATGTTTATATAGAAGCTCAATCAAATGGAACAGTTATACCTACAATCAATGGAAACATAACTATTAATGGCTCGAATCCTTACTTTTTAGATTACTTAGATGGCAAATTTACAATTGTTTGGAACTTAACCTCTAATAAGGTTGGTACATATGAAATAAGAATTAAATGTAATTCAACAGAATTTAGTGATGTTTTTTCTGAAATAGAAATACTAAATGTTATAGATAAAAAAGCTCCTTACTGGTTTAATAATGTTAGTTATCCTATTAATGCAACATATAGGCCAATGCAAAATTATCATTTTAACATAAGTTGGATAGATAATACTAAAGTTGAGCAGGTTTTGATAGAGCACAATTTTACTGGAATTTTAATAAACGAAACTATGGAGAAGAATGGTGAAAATGGTTATTATTACTTTATTTCAGATTTAGCGGCAGGTACATATGTTTGGAAAAGTTATGCTAGAGATTCTTACGGAAATTGGAACGTTTCTGACGAATTTATATATATAGTTGAAAAATCTCCAACTCAAATTTTTGTTTATGTTAATGGTAGCGATGAGGATAGAGATTTTGAAGTTTATGATACAATAAATATTACTGCAATGCTGAATGTTTCAAATAAAATTATCTACTTAGATTCGAATATTACAGATTGGGTTTTGCAATATGGTGAATCGCTAATTACAAATATAACAAAATTAAACTATATCGGAGTTTACAATATTACTGCATATTGGTTCGGAGATCAAAACTATACTTCATCATCTAAAAGTATTATAATAAGAGTTTTAGATACAAAAAAACCACAATACTTAGAGTTTGGGCAAAGTAAAAATTGGATAGGAGTAAATGAAACAATCAACTTATATGCAGTTTGGAGCGATAATTATGAGCTAGATTATGCATGGTTATCTACAAACGAAACCGGAATTTGGAAGAATACTTCTTATATAAAGTTCGATCCACAAACGAAAGAAAGTATAGCGAGCTTTACTTGGAGAAACGCATCTATTCCAGCAGGTAGTGTAATAGCTTGGAAAATTTATGTTAATGATACCTCAGGAAACGAAAATCTAACTCCAATTTTTGTTTTCTATATTAATGCTAGTCAATTGTGGAATTTTACAACTTCTGGAAGAATATTTTCATCTCCAGCAATAGGAGATGTTAATAATGATGGAATAATTGATGTTGTTTTAGCCTCCATGGATAACAAAGTTTATGTTTTAAGAGGTAACGATGGTTCATTGATTTTCACTTTCTCAACAAATGGAAATATTAGTAGTAGTCCATCTTTAGTAAGAATTAATAATGAGCCATATTTAAGAATTTTCGTTGGCAGTTATGATAATAATTTATATGCAATTAATGGTAGCAATGGACAAAAAATTTGGAATTTTACAACTTCTGGAAGAATATTTTCATCTCCAGCAATAGGAGATGTTAATAATGATGGAATAATTGATGTTGTTTTTGGTTCAGATGATAATAAAGTTTATGCTGTTAATTCGATAAATGGAGAACTCGTTTGGTCATTTCAAACATTAGGTAGGGTTGTTTCCTCTCCATCTTTGAGAAAGATAGGAAATACTGTTTTTGTTTTCGTTGGCAGTTATGATAATAATTTATATGCAATTAATGGTAGCAATGGACAAAAAATTTGGAATTTTACAGCGAGAGATAAAATTGAAAGCTCTCCCCTTATTGATGATTTAGATTATGATGGAAATTATGAAGTGGTTTTTGGTTCTTATGATAGAAACATTTACGTATTAGATGCTTTAACTGGAACTATGAAGTGGAATTACACTACTGGAAATTGGATAACAGCATCTCCAATAACTTTAAACATTTTGGGAGACAAAAAGGTAGTAATATCATCTTCTGATTCAAGAATATATTGCTTCAATCCAGATGGTAGTTTAAATTGGACATTTACAATACCTACACAAGGAAGAGCTCCTTATCTACCTTCATCTTACGATGCAAATAACGATGGGATAAATGATGTTATTTTTGGTGCAACTGATGGGAGTATATACGTTGTTAATGGATTGAATGGAAATTTAATTTGGTTTTATAAGGTTGGAAGTTACATTTATACTTCTCCTGCTATTTCTGATTTAAATAGTGATGGTAATTTAGATGTTACTTTTGGTTCTTTAGACAGAATTCAATATGCTTTAGATCCACCATCCTGGAATATGTTTGGAGGAAATGAGAGAAGTACGAGATTTTATGA
>JAWAJM010000054.1:0-4875 GCA_038996625.1 Candidatus Aenigmatarchaeota archaeon | reverse complement strand
AAAGTTGCAAAAAAACAAGCTGAAGAATTTAACAGAATAGTTGGAATTACTGGAATTATAGTCACTAAAATGGATTCTTCTGCGAAAGCTGGTTCTGCAATTTCTGCATGTGTTGCAACTGGTGCTAAGGTTAAATTTGTTTGTTATGGTGAAAAATTAGATGCAATAGAAAAATACGATCCAAAAAGATTTGTATCTAGAATTTTAGGATTAGGTGACTTGGAAACTTTGTTGGAAAAAGCTAAAGATGTTGTTAAGCCTGAGAAGGTTGAAAAAATTGTTGAAGGTGATTTCACTTTAGATGATTTTATAGAACAATTGGAAGCTTTTAAACAAATGGGTCCTTTGGATAAAATACTATCAATGATACCTGGTTTTAGTTTACCGAAAGATTTAATATATAAACAAGAAGAAAGCATGAAAAAATGGAAATATATATATCAGTCTATGACTCCAAAAGAAAGAAAAAATCCAGAAATAATCGATGAAAGTAGAATAAAAAGAATTGCAAGAGGTAGTGGTACTTCTGAAGAAGATGTGAGAAATCTTCTCTCTAACTATTTTAAAGTAAAAAAAATTATGAAAAGTGTTGGGGGTGCTAGAGGGATTAGTTTTAGCAATCTTCAAAAACTTATGAAACAATTTGGTTTTAAAATGTGAAAATATGAGAGAGTTTATTCTATTTTCTAGAGGTATAACTACAGATTTTAGCTTAAATGATTTAGTTAATGCTGGTAGGATGGATTTAGTTGCAAGATGTGTTTCAACAGCTATATTTCTTTCTTATTCTTTGAGAAAAGATGTTAAATTTCATGTTGTACTAAATGGTCCTCCTTCTCCACCAATAACTATAACTTTCTTTACAAATGAATTAAAAAATGTTTCTCCAGATGAAAGAAATATTGCATCGCATATAAGAATTGCAATAAGAAATTTAGGAAAAAAAGAAAATAGTGAGCCTGGAATATATGTGAGAAAGATAAGTTTTGAAAATTTAGTCAAAGAAAAAATAAATGAATATGGTAATTCAGTATTTTATCTTCATAAAGATGGAGAAGATATAAAAAAAATAATTATAAAGAAGGATTTTGTTGTAATATTAGGAGACAATAAAGGTATTCCAAAAATTAATGAAAAGTTTTTAGAAAAAATGAATGTTAAAAAAGTTTCACTAGGGAGAATAGAATATCTAAGTTCGCAATGTATAGCAATATTCAATTATGAGGTTGATAGGATATGGATGTCATAGAAAATGCAATAGAATTGATGAAAAGAGGTAAAATCTGTAATAATTGTTTAGGTAGAGCTTTTGCTAATTTATTGAGTGGCTATTCTAATGAAGAAAGAGGTAAATTTATAAGAAATGTTGTTGCGATGTTATATGATTCCGGAAAAAATATTGATATAGATATATCAAACTTTTATGGAATAAAATTTAGAAATAGAAAAATTGACGCATCTGATAAAAAATGTTATATATGCGACAATTTCTTCCAAGAAAAAATATTTGATATTTCAAATAGAGTAGTTGAAAAGTTAAAAGAATATGAATTTTCAACTTTTTTAGTAGGAACCAAGCTGTCAACAGAGATGAAAAGAAGAGAAGAAAGTCTTCTTGAAATTATTAATCCCGAATATTTCGAATCAATAAAAAATGAAATAAACAGAGAAATAGGAAAAATTGTAGAAAAAAGATTGAATAAAAAAATGGACAGAAACAACCCAGAAATTACTGTATTAATAGATTTGGAAAAAGAAACTATATCTCTAAATATTAAAAGCTTGTTTATAGCTGGAGAATATAAAAAACTAGTCAGAAACATACCTCAAGCAACATGGTATTGTCAAGAATGTAATGGCAAAGGTTGTGAAAAATGTGGAGGAAGAGGATTGTTGTATCCCAATTCTATTCAAATGATAATAGAAAAACCTTTGCTTAAGTTGACTAAAGGAAAAAAATCTAAGATACATGCTGAAGGTAGAGAAGATATAGATGTAAGATGTTTAGGTTGGAGGCCATTTGTTATAGAGATTGTTAAGCCTAAAATTAGAAAAATGGACCTTAAAAAAGCTGAGAAAACAATAAATAAGTCAAAAAAAATAAAGGTTAGGTTATTGAAAATACTGGAAGATGGAAAAAGAATAATAAAGTTTTTGAAAACAGAAAAATCTGATAAACTTTATAGAGCTGAAGTTGTTTTTGAGAATAATATAGATTTGAATAGATTAAAAATATTAAAAGGTATTAAAAACTTAGTTGTTAATCAACAGACACCTCTACGAGTATTGAGAAGAAGGAGTGATATAATTAGAAGAAGGATAGTTAAGAATATAAAATTCAAGTTAAAAGGTAAAAAAACCATAGTATTGGAAATACTAGCATCGTCTGGTCTGTATGTTAAAGAATTTATAACAGGGGATGGTGGCAGAACAAGACCAAGTATAGCTGAGATTTTAAATAATAAACCAACTAAGGTTATATTAGATGTAATAAAGATATATAGTGGGTTTAGAGGAATGATTAAATGAAAGCCATAGTTCCTTTAGCGGAAGGGTTCGAAGAAATTGAGGCCATAACTATAATAGACGTTCTTAGAAGAGCTGGAATAAAAGTAGATATAGTAGGAATTGAAGACGAAATAGTAGTTGGAAGAAATGGTATAAAAATTCTTTGTGAAAAAACCTTAAATGAAATTGAACAAATAGATTATGATCTGATCGTTTTACCGGGAGGTAATCCCGGATATAAAAATTTGATGAATTCTGAAATTCTTTTAAATATAATAAGAAATATGAATTCTAAAGGAAGAATTATAGGAGCTATCTGTGCTTCTCCGTTGGTTTTATTGAAGGCTGGAATACTAAAAGATAAAAAGGCAACTTGCTATCCAACTTTAAAAAATGAAATACCTAACTATGAAGATAAAAAAGTTGTTGTGGATGGGAATATAATTACTTCTCAGGGTCCTGCAACAGCAATAGAATTTTCATTAGAAATAGTAAAAATTTTAAAGCCAGAAATATATGAACAAATTAGAAAAGATCTGTTAAGTGATAGATATGGCTAAAAAATCACAAGGATTTAGAATAAAAACGAGGAAAAAATTTCAAAGAGAAGCGAGATACAGAACGCCTATAACTAAATTCTTACAAGAATTCAATATAGGAGATAAAGTTGCAATAGTTCAAGAACCTAGTAGTTTTAAAGGAATGCCATTTTCTAGATTTAGAGGATTAGTGGGGGAAATAATAGAAAAAAGAGGAAGGGCCTACGTAGTAAAAGTTAAAGTTGGAAATAAAATTAAAAAGGTTATCTCAAATCCTGAGCATTTAAAACCAATAGCTTAAAAATAGAAAAAACAATAATTTTTTAATGGAAGTTTTAGAGGAAAGGCCAATAACACTAGCGGAAGCTAAAGAAATTTTGGAAAAAAAGAAAGAAGAAAAAAGATACGAAATAATAAATGCCTTAGATTATGTCAGAAAGTTTAGTTCTATTTCTATAGATGACATAAATAAGTTAAAAGAAGAATTAAAAACCATATCAAAATTAAGCGAAGATGAAATAGTGAAAATATGCGATCTTTTACCTAAAAGTAAAGATGAACTTAAAGCTATTTTATATAAAAACTACAACAAGTTTGAGGATTCTGAACTAGATAAAATTATTGAAATCGTAAAAAAACTCGGATAAAGAGGTGTTTCTAATGCCAAAAGAAGAATATTTGATAGTATTAGACTTTTTACCAAGTGGAAAACCAACTGATAAAAAACCAGAACCTATAGCTCAAGGTATTGGAGAAAGATATTTTTCACTTTTGGAAGTTGTTATTAAAAGGGGTTTTATTGTAAAACCTAAAGAAAGAATATACATTGGTGAAGGAAAGAGGGATGTGGTTGAATATATAAAAAGAAAAATTAGATACGATGAATTGACTAGTTTAGCTAAAGACTTACTAGAAGAAGTTGTTTCTGAAATAGTTGAAAGGGATGAAAAAAGATTTGTGAATATAATAAACATGGCTCCACCTTTAAGCGCTAGGATGCATTCCTTAGAACTTTTACCCGGCATAGGTAAAAAACATTTATTTACACTTATTCAGGAAAGAAAGAAAAAACCATTTGAAAGTTTTGAGGATATAAAAAACAGAGTTGAAATGATACCAGACCCAAAAAAAATGATTGTCAAAAGAATAATATCTGAGATAAAAAATGAAGATAGGCATAGACTTTTTGTTTTTGATTAAAACTTTATATAGCCCCGGGCGGATTCGAACCGCCGTCCCCGGGTTTCTTTCTCATCTAAATATCAAAGCTTTAGTCCTACGAGACCAAAGCCCGGTATCCTTGGCCGCTAGACGACGGGGCTATATTTTAATAATTATTATTCCTTTGATAAAGTTTTAAATATTCTAAGAAAATGCAATATACATTATTCCATTTGCTATTCTACTTATTCTTGATAGTTGTTCTGTGGGGTGTGCTCTATGATATAAAACTAAACTGTAGATACCATCAGATACATTCCAAACAAAAGGAATTATGGGTGAAATTATTCCACTCAAGTTTGCTATTATCCTTCCAAATCTAATAAACTGATAGGGGAAGGTTTTTTCTTCTTTGTACATTTTATATGAAACATATCCATCCAATACCCCCCAGGATATTAGAAGTGCTCTGATCCAACCTACGAAAGATACCATTATTCTTATAGCCAAACCACCTATTATAACAGTGGAGAGACCAAGACAAGAATAAATTCTTTCTTTTAATTTTTCAATTCTTTTTGAATTAAACTTTCTAAAGAGATTAAACAGCCCCTCAATTATCATCATTATAATTTTCAGGCAGAGATTTATAAACTTTAAATTAGAG
>JAWAJM010000053.1:0-4949 GCA_038996625.1 Candidatus Aenigmatarchaeota archaeon | reverse complement strand
TTTACCATTACCATATACATTCAGACCATCACAGATGATTGCTAGAATTAATGCGCCTCAAGCAGGACCTGCGGTTGTATCATCATCGTTTATAATTTGTGTATATGATAATACACTATCATATGTAGACGTATGTCCACCGCTATATCATCCTGGTCCATAATTTTCTTAATTTCTTATATAACAAATACCTTTTCTAATTGTTTTTGAGTGTTTATATCTTTCCTTTACAAAGTTTATATACTGGTCTTCATCATAGTTTTTAATAACATTTTTAAGTATTCGTATTTCTTTTGCAAACATTGCCAAATTATGCATGGCTATTAAACTACCTACTATACTGTCAACTTTTTTACAGTTTTTCATTAATTCAAGGTTATTTTTTTCTGAACATATTGGGCAGTTACACATATCAGTTTTTATTTCGTTTATACCAACTTTTTTAAAACCATTTATAAAATATTTTCCATTAATAGCTGATTGGATATAGGAAACTGAATCGAAAGTGTCTATACCCAGTGTTATTAGTATTGGTATTAGTGATGATGATATACCAAATACATGTATAGGTAATATAGACATGTTATATTCGTTAAGAACTTCTTTACATGTTTTTATGATATCAATAATTTTAATTACATCGGATTTTATTGGAACTAAACTACCTAATGCTATACCATCTATATTTTTTAATCTATAACCATTTTTTTCTATACCATCTAGCACTTTATTTATGAAAAATACTAAATCTTGTTTGGAATATCCATGTATTGCTATGTATGTTAGCGTGTTTTTTGGTTTGTTTTCTAAAAGAAATATGGCGTTGTTTATACTAAATTCTATTCTTTTTTCGATTTCATTTTTCGGTAATTTAGGTGTTATTGGATAATCTAAAGAAACTAGAATATCAGCACCAAATTTTTGTTGGAGATATAAAACTTCTTCAGCGTTTTTTATTTCAAAATCAACACCTTTTATACCGCCGTTTGTTAAAAATTTGAAACCACCCGAGTCAACAAACAAAACACCATCAAATCCGAACCATTCATGTATGGATTTACTAGTATATTCTTCAAGCTTTCGTTTAGTTATGTTAAAGTCGTTTATTTGAGCTATGGATGTCATAACACCAGAAAAACATTCTTTAAACTTTTCATTCATCAAAAAATTTTCTTTAATTTGTCTGTAAATTCCGCCACCAAATTTAGTTTTCCATGTGCCACCACAGAAGAATGAAACAACAGGATAAAAAAACGGTGTTTCCAATTTTTTGTTGTTAATCACTAATTCTCCGATTCTCTGTCCGTTGTTTTGATGTGTTATTTTAAAATGTTTCATTATTTATTTGTTGGTTTTATTTGTGATAGATGTGATATTAATTCGATATCAACGTTTCTGTTTTTTAATTCGTTTATCAGGTATCTATAAAATTTGTGAAACCTACCAGGATTATGGTAGAAATATACTTTATCAAAACCTTGTAATTGTTGCGTTATTTTTTCTACAAGTTCCTTAGATTTTGTTTGATTTTTGAGTAGATGAGATGGTGATAAATCGTACCATTCTATTTTTTGATTTGGAAATACAATACCATACTTATCAGACAAAATACCCCATTCTACGTTAGACTCTTTACATTTTTTGATAAATCTTTGTAAATAGAGTGCTGTATATAGGTTTTCTGGTGTAGTTTGAGAGTATGTTTTCGCTTTTTTCTTAGAACAATGTGTTATATATAAAACTCTCATATTTATTATTACTGTAAAGTTTTATAAATTCGTAATACAGCTATATTTAAAATAAAAAAATTAATATAGTTTATGGTTGACAAATATATAATATTAGCTATATTGTTTGTAACTTTGTTATATGTGAATTTATCGGAGTATTTGGAGGGATTTAACTACAGAATCCCAATAAACATTACAGAAAATTCAGGCAATGATTTATATGATTACCAAGTATTAATAACAATAAATACTCAAGAATTGATTTCTCAAGGAAAAATGAGAAATGATTGTGGAGATATTAGATTTACTGATAGTGATGGAGTAACTTTATTGAATTATTGGATAGAACCAAATAATTGTAATACCGAAAATACAAGAATTTGGGTTAAAGTTCCGTATATTCCTGCTAATTCAAATAAAACAATTTATTTATACTATGGAAATCCAGAAGCAACATCTTTAAGTAATGGAACAGCTACATTTATTGCTTTTGATTGGAAATTTGATGGACCAATATCATCAAGATATGCTCACACCTGTGCCTTACTCTCTAACGGCTCTATAATGTGTTGGGGATATAACAATTATGGCCAACTAGGTCTCGGCTACACATCATATTCAGAACCAACCCCCCAACAAGTAATTGGCATAGACAATGCCATAGCAATATCATCCGGTGGTTTCCACACCTGCGCCTTACTCTCTAACGGCTCTATCATGTGCTGGGGAGCTAATTGGGCCGGTCAACTAGGTCTCGGCTACACATCATATTCAGAACCAACCCCCCGACAATTAATAGGCATAGACAATGCCATAGCAATCTCATCAGGCGGTGCTCACACCTGTGCCTTACTATCTAATGGCACCATAATGTGTTGGGGAACTAATTGGGCTGGCCAACTAGGTCTCGGCTACACATCAACTTCAGAACCAACCCCCCGACAATTAATAGGCATAGACAATGCCATAGCAATCTCATCAGGCGGTGCTCACACCTGTGCTTTACTCTCTAATGGATACATCATATGCTGGGGATATAACTATTATGGCCAACTAGGCCTCGGCTACACATCAGAATATGAACCAACCCCAAAGCAAGTAATTGGTATAGATAATGCCATAGCAATATCAACAGGAGACTCCCACACCTGCGCCTTACTCTCTAACGGCTCTATAATGTGTTGGGGATATAACTATTATGGCCAACTAGGTCTCGGCTACACATCAACTTCAGAACCAACTCCGAAACAAACACTAAACTACAATTTAGGTGGTATGTATTTCAAAACCAACGATATTTATACACCACATACTTCAAACGACATTTATTTTGTTAGGGTTTATGTAGAAATAGAACCAACAATTACATTAGGAAACGAAGAATCAATCGCTATAGCATATTTGATAGAGGTAGAATTTTCAGAAAATTGGAAAAATATAGTAATAGAAGATAAGTTAATTCCAAATAAAGAAACGCATATTGTTATTTATCCAAGTAATGTGTTTATTAGAATAACAAATAATACCAATGTAGGAACATCTATAGCATTTTATTTACCAAATAATGGCTATATAGAATCTTTAAATGTAACATTTTTTGATGAATACAATAACCTATATATTGCACATGTTGAAAAAGGTGGTTATTCTAATATAATTCATAATAATAACGTTTTTGTAACAACTCCGTATGAAGAAAAAATACTAAATGTTTTATTCATTGATATGAGTATTATTCCACCATTTAATCCAGGAGAATATACATCTGTTATAAAAATATGTGTTTATAGACACGATTTGGATCCAATTAGTGCATGTGGTTTTTAATAAATTATGTAATACATTATGATAAATATCTGAATATCCATATACAGTTATGGAGAAACCTATAAAAAATATAGATATAGATAAACAGGAATTTATAAATTCGTATGCCACAACAAAAACATATTTAACAACATCACTATTATTAACAAAAGATACGATGTTTGATATAGATGGGTTAGTTTCGGAGATAGATGGTGTAACATATGGATTAAGTAGACTAAGAAGCTCTGAAAGTGATGAAAAATATATTAGAGAATATAGTGGTTATTTAGATGAAATAGAGGGTAGAATTAAACCTAAACTACGTGAAATGAGGTCTGGATTGGATGATATATATGATGACTTATCAACAATATTACTAAGATTGGAAGAACGATTTAAAGAAAGATTATCACAAATACTATAACGTATTACATATTCCTATATAATACTAAACTAGATATATATTATGGAAAGGAGGGAACCAGAAGCGATAAAAGAATTAACAACGGATATTATAACAGCTTATTCTAGGATTAGAGGGCCTTTATATACTTCTTTAATTAGAACAGCAGATGCTTTTGATGCTCTAGCTGATATAGATTACCAATTAAATGATGTATCGAGATATTTAAGAGAAATAATAAGGACCGAGGCAGATGAAAAATATTTTAAAGAGTTTAGAAAATATGCTGATGAGATAGATGAAAAATTTAAACCAATGATTAGGGATATGATAGGAAATATAAAATACATCGATGATTATTTATATGTAATAGGAGATAAGTTAAATGAACGATTTAAGGAAAGATTATCACAAATACTATAACGTATTACATATTCCTATATAATACTAAACTAGATATATATTATGGAAGAGACAAAAAAAGAAACAAAAACTGGTGGTTCTGATTTAGACGAAATTTTTAGAACGTATTTTTTACCAGAAAAAATCACAATTTATGCTTCAACAGTGTCAAGAAATCTTCATTTATTAACATCAGGTTTAGAGTACGAAGCATATAGAATATCTAAAATTTTAAAAAATGTAGTAGAATCGGAGCAAGATGAAAAATATAAGAAAGAATTTAGCGAATATTTAAATGAATTAAATAATAAAATTAGACCAGAATTGAAAAAAATAAAAAATCAGTTTGAAGATTATAGGAGATTCTTTAATTTAGTAGGAATTAGATTACATGATAGATTTTTAGAAAAATTATCACAAATACTATAAACCAACAATTATTACCACTAATAATTAATTATACATATAATTATTATTAGCTATTATTATTAACAAATACTATAAACAAACAATAATTATTATTAGTTATTAAAAATTTTGTTTATTCTTTTTGTTAACTAATGATGATAAAAATCCTCCTCTCATCAACAAAAAAAGGGGGGGGT